>NZ_CAXUBY010000003.1:0-34059 GCF_964249515.1 Eubacterium sp. 3_1_31 | reverse complement strand
TATCTACATCTTATTTTGAACTTTTATCAACAGCACATGCAATTTCGAAAGCACATTATCAAAGCAAGGGATATGTATTTCTGCAAATTGGTTTGAATGCTGCACCTTGTTCCGGAAATTGTAAATTTTGTTCAATGCGGATGGATGGATTTCATGATGACATGCAAATGGAACTATCAAAAGAAGAAGTCATTGAAAAGGTAGTATCCTTACCTTTTCATAAACTTGATTCTTTATTTTTAATGACAACGGCAGACTATCCTTTTCAGCGTTTTCTTGATATCGGAAAAGCTGTGAAGTGTTTGCTGCCATCACATATCAAATTGATAGCGAATATCAAAGATTTTACTTTAACACAGGCTCAAGCATTAAAGGATGCAGGATTTTACGGTGCTTATCATATAGTCAGACTTCGTGAAGGAATTGATACGGCAATACCAGTGAAAAAACGAATTCAAACATTGGATGCAATCAAATCCGTCGGTTTAGAATTATATTATTGTATTGAACCAATAGGACCGGAACACACCTATGAGGAAATAGTAAAAGAAATGTTACGTGCCAGAGAATATGATGTCAAGGTGATGGCGGTAATGGCGCGTGTGAACACTTCAGATTGTGCGTTGAAGAAGTATGGAGAAATTGATGATTTTGAGCTTGCTAAAATTGCGGCAGTTACCAGATTGGTATGTAATCCATCAATTTCCATGAATATGCATGAACCAAGATCTCTCGGAATTCTTGCCGGTGTTAATCAATTGTATGCAGAGTGTGGAAGTAATCCAAGAGATGAGTGCAATGAAACAGAATATCACAGAGGCTGGAATATTGATCAAGCATGTAATCTTTTATTGCAAGGAGGCTATCACCTTAATTGAAAGGAGCACCTATGAAATTATCATTGCCTTATGGAAAAGGATATAAAAAACTCAATATCGAAAATGCATGTGTTAAGCAGATACTATCTGCCCAAATGAGGGTGAAACCTACAATGACAGAAGCGGCTATAGTGGAAACAGCTTTACAAAATCCAATCGGTTCCAGCAGATTGGATAAGTTGGCGGAGCATAAAGAAAAGATTGTGATCATAGCATCGGATCATACACGACCAGTGCCAAGCCGCATCTTGATGCCACTCATACTTAAAAAGATACGAAAAGGCAATCCACATGCGCAAATCACGATATTAATTGCGACTGGTTTACATAGAGAAACAAAACGTGAAGAATTGATTGCGAAGTTTGGTGAAGAAATTGTTGAGAAAGAAACAATCATCATACATGACTGTGATGATCAAAAACACATGCGTTTTCTTGGTATATTACCATCAAAAGGTGAGCTATGGATCAATGCGATAGCCGCAGATGCGGATTTATTGCTCGCGGAAGGCTTTATTGAGCCGCATTTCTTTGCCGGTTTTTCAGGAGGAAGGAAAAGTGTATTGCCTGGGGTAGCTTCAAGGGCAAGTGTTATGTATAATCATAATTCTTTCTTCATTTCCAGCGAGTATGCCAGATGTGGCATTTTAAAAGACAACCCTCTTCATAAAGATATGTTATATGCTGCACGTAAGGCACGTTTGGCATTTATCGTGAATGTTGTTCTAGATGAGCAGAAAAAGATTATTCATGCGGTTGCCGGCGATGTGCAGAAAGCACATGCAAACGGTGTGGCATTTGTAAGGAAGTATAATCAGGTATATGCACAGCCAACAGATCTTGTCATTGTAACAAATGGCGGTTATCCACTCGATCAAAATCTTTATCAGGCAGTCAAAGGACTAAGTGCTGCCGAAAGAGCCGTGAAAGAAGGTGGGGTAATCCTTTTATTAGCAGAAGCCATTGATGGGCATGGGGGCGAAATGTTTTATCACATGTTTGAAGAAGAACGTGATTTAGCGACCTTAATGGAGAAAATCTTGGCGATAAAGGCGGAAGATACTGTACCTGATCAATGGCAAGTTCAGGTGTTGGTGCGTGTATTATTAAAAGCTCGTGTAATATTAGTATCCTCGTTAGACGATAAAACCGTACGCAATTTTCATATGGTACCGGCACATAGCTTAGATGAGGCAATGAATCTGGCAAAAGCAATGTTACCGAACGAAACGTTTAGCATTAACGTCATTCCTGATGGCGTTTCCGTGATCATATCACCAAAAGAAATTGTTAATAGCAGAACAAAAGTTTCTGCGTAAGGAGGAAGATAAAAATGAAACAATCATCAGCAATTTGTATAGCAGGAGGGGGCAGTACGTATACGCCCGGTATTGTATTAATGTTATTAGATAATTTAGATCGCTTTCCGATTTCACGCATAACGCTATATGATAATAATGAAGAACGGCAAGCGAAACTTGCGCAAGCATGTGCGATCATGATGAAAGAGAAAGCACCTGATATCGTATTTAATTGGACAAGTGATCCCCAAACCGCTTTTACCGGAATTGATTTCGTAATGGCCCATATTCGGGTAGGTCTATATGAAATGCGGGAAAAGGATGAAAAAATTCCTTTGAAATACGGCGTAGTCGGTCAAGAGACATGTGGTCCCGGAGGAATTGCTTATGGCATGCGTTCGATTGGACCAGTCATTGAAATAGCAGATTACATGGAAAAGTATTCACCAAATGCCTGGCTCTTGAATTACTCAAATCCGGCATCCATTGTCGCTGAAGCTACAAGACGTTTACGTCCGGGAAAACATATTATCAATATATGTGATATGCCGGTTGCTTTAGAGACGATGATGGCTGCTGCACTTAGTGAACGTACAGGAAAAACATATACCAGAAAAGATTTTGAAGTTCGCTATTATGGTTTAAATCATTTTGGATGGTGGACAGATATCCATACAAAAGATGGAAAAGATGTGATGCCGATTTTGAAAGACTACATCAAAGAAAACGGTTTTGCGACAAATGCGAAGGATTTTCAGCATAAAGATGCTAGCTGGAAAGAAACATATCAGAAAGCAAAAGATATTTATGCCTTAGATCCTACCACGATTCCATCGACATATTTAAAATATTATCTGTTCCCGGATGAAGTTGTTGCACATAGCAATCCAGCTTATACAAGAGCAAATGAAGTCATGGAAGGAAGAGAAAAGGAAGTTTTCGGAATCGCAGAGCGCATTATAGCTAAGGGAACAGCCAAAGAGGATACGTTTGCCGTTGGTGTTCATGCAAGCTTTATTGTCGATTTAGCTTGTGCCATTCGTTATAACACCAAAGAACGAATGCTGCTAATTGTTGAAAATAATGGTGCGATAGCGAATCTGGATGATACGGCAATGGTTGAAATACCGTGCTTAGTTGGATCTTCAGGAGCGGAAGCATTAACGGTAGGTAAAATTCCATCCTTTCAATTAGGGTTGATCAATGAACAATTATATGTGGAAAAACTTGTTGTAGAAGCTTGGATCGAGGGTAGCTATGGAAAATTGTGGCAGGCGCTTACACTTAGTAAAACGGTGCCAAGTGCATCTGTAGCAAAGAAAATTCTTGATGAGTTAATGGAGGCGAACAAAGAGTATTGGCCAACATTATCCTAAACCAGAGTATTGTTTCAAACAATTACAAGAAGTACATCAAGAGGAGGAATGTGCATGCAGATGAAATATTGCGCATACAGCTATTTAGATGAATCATCATCATTATGTGATTATGAAGTAGCGACCGATAAGTTGGCATCTTTAACAGCGCTATGTGCCCATTATGTCAAAGTAATTGATAGCGATGATCTTCAACTGCTGACATCTATGATCTATCACGCGAATGGATCTATTCGCGGAAATTGTGCAATTACGCAAGAAGATATGCAACAATTGGAGAGATTATATGAAAAGTACTATGTTGAAATGAAGTGCTTTGTATTGCCCGGCGGAAGTCTTCAAGCATGCTGGCTGCATACCCTTCGAACAGAAACAAAGGTCGTCATACGCTGTTTAAATGCTGTTAAACAAGAAGGAATCCCGGTAAATCCTATCTTATGGGACTTTATGAATTTTTTATCAAATATCATTTTTATGATGTGTTTATATGAGAATCAGCAAGCGGATACGGAAGAAATAGTATTTGAAAGTAAATCTTATGCATGCACGAAATCTTAGTTGTATAGCGGTTATGGCTGCATTGGAACTGCTGATTTTTACTTCCTTTTCCTACATTCTATATTTAGAATGTATCACGTTTACACTTGTTGTATTTGCCTTGATCTTTCCACGTAAACAAGCGGTATTGGCAGCATTTGTATTTACGACACTAAACATGATGATACAGGGAGTGACTCCTTGGTCATTCATGTATCTGTTGTTATATCCATTATACAGCTTAGTGATCAGTGTATTTGCTAAGTGTTTAAAGAAGCATTTTCTGCTTGCGGCATTCTTATGCGGACTATTTTCTTTTCTCACTGGACAATTTCTGCAATTGCCATTTATGTTATTTTCGAAGCATCTTGCGCTTGCTTATTTCATCGTTGGACTCAAGGCTTCAACAATCCAGTTCATTTTATCTTTTTGTTTATATTTGGTGTGTGCCAGACCGGTTTTATCGGTATTAGAGCGAATCGAAAGGAGGTTTTTATATGAATAAGATGTGGAAAGTATTCCTTATTATTTGTTTCCTATGCGTAAGCGGATGTATGAAAAAAGATGAAAAGATTGTGAAATCTGATCAAAAAGAACGAGAAATCACTCTGCATATTCAAGTCATTCATGAAGTGGAAAAGAAAGAATTAATGAACAAAGATATCACGGTAAAGGGCAATATTCATACATTAGAGGATTTTTTACAACATGCGGATGAATTAGCTGTAGAAACAACAAAAGGACAGTATGGTACAACCTTAATGGGAATGCTGGGAGTAAGAACAGAAGATTTTAAAAAGGGTCCTTGGTGGCTATATGATTCAGATAATAATACCTCTTGCAAGGAAAAGGGGCAGTGTGATGCAATTGACATTTTACAAGTGAATGATCAAGATCAATTTACGTTCCACTTCACTTCTTCCTTTTAAGATCATTAGAAAAAGGTCGGGTGATGATTAACAATGAAGATTGTAATAGCAATAGATTCTTTTAAAGGCGCTACATCTTCTATCCAGGCAGGAACTGCCATAGAAAAAGGTATTAAGAAATATCATGCCGATAACACAGTGGTGATTCCAGTAGGAGATGGAGGGGAGAATAGTTTACAGGCGTTAGCTCATGCACTTTCAGATTATGAATGGATTTGGTATTCATGTAAAAATGCTTTTTTTGAAGATAGTAAAGTAGCAGTATTGAGTTTTTATGACAATGGTAAAAAAACTTGTGCAATTGAAACAGCGGCCATTTTCGGATTGCATGATAAAAAGGTATCACGTGATACAGTGAAGCAAACATCTACATTTGGATTAGGCACTTTATTAAAGCAGCTGCAAATGGATGATTATAAAAAAATTATAATTTTTATAGGTGGCACAATTACAACCGATGGTGGTTTAGGGATGCTTCAGGGATTAGGTGTCCGGTTGCATGATAAGGATCATCGCGAACTTGGTTTAAACGAAAATCCTTTGGTAAAGATTAAAACGCTTGATCAAAACAGTCTGGATACTGTTTTAAAACAATTTGCGGATGTAGAAATAGCAGTAGGATGCGATGTGGATGCTCCTTTATATGGCGAAAAAGGTGCGGCTGTTATGTTCGCAAGGCAAAAGGGAGCACAAGATGATCAGATTATTTTCTTAGATAATCAATTACAATTGGTTGCGAAATTACTAAAACGTGATCTGAAACAGCCTTATTATGGTGCCGGTGGAGGTATTGCAGCAGCTTTATCACTATTTGCGACAAGCGTAAGTTCTGGATTCACGCTTTTGAATACTTATTTACATATTGAAGACAAAATGAAAGATATGGACTTAGTAATTACCGGAGAAGGTCGAATGGATGAGCAAAGCTTACAAGGAAAACTGCCGGTCTGTATAGCGTCCATCGCAAAGCAGATGCAGGTACCGGTAATTGCAGTCTGTGGACAGAAAAAAGGAGAAGTCTCATCTTTTGATACATATTTTAACGGTGTTTTCTCTATTCAACCCGGTGTAGTTACGCTTCCTGACGCAATAACGAATACCGAAAAAAATTTAGAAGAATTCAGTTATCAATTGATGCGTAGCCTGCATGCAATACATCCCTTGCGGTTATTAAAATAAAGCTTAAAAAGCTTCTTGTAAAAGATTGTGTTTTACGAGAAGCTTTTTTTAGGTTGAGGAGCTTTGATGGCTTACGTAAGAAGGGTAGGATGAAAAAAATGTTACCATAAAAACACCTTCTTTTTCCTACTTACAAATACGTCTGGGAAAGATAACTTCGTTAGCTTTTCACTGTATTATCAAGGCATCTTCTGATTGTCTTCCTGGAATGAAAAGCTTATAATGATACTATGTAACAGGAGGAGCTTGTATGAAAGAAACATTACAGTTAAGGGATTTTTTGAAGTATCGATTTGTATCCAATGTAACCTATGCACCAGATGGTGAACATGCGGCTTATGTCATAGCAACTTGTGATGAAAAACATAATACGTATCAACAACGTTTGTATGTATGGGATGGAAAAACACACAAACAGCTTACCAATGGTGGTAAGGAAAGCATGTATCTTTGGGAAGATAAAGATACCCTATTATTTTCCTCTTTGCGTGATAAACAAGATCAAGAAGCTGTGGAAAATGGAGAAGAACGTACGGTCTTTTATCGTATTTCTTTACATGGAGGAGAAGCAATTAAAGCATTTACAATACCGCTAGTCGTAACCGGTATCCAGAAAGTAAGTGATGGCTGTTATGCCTGTACGGTAGATTACGATCTGAATTACTCATATTGCTATTCGTTGGATGAGGAAGAAAAAGTCAAGGCATTAAAAGAAAAGAAAGACATGGAGGATTATGAGATCCTGGATGAGCTTCCTTTTTATGGGAATGGTTTAGGTTATACTAATAAGAAACGAAATAGCTTATTTCTATATGAAGAAAATAGTGATACACTGACACGCATCAGCACGGATATCATGGATGTAATGGATGTGAAATGGGATAAAGAAAAGCAGCTGTTGTATTATACCGGTGAAGTAAGAATCCAACATAAACAGACAGGCCGACAGGGTATTTATGTCTATGATATGAAGGCTGGCACATCAAAGTGTATATTTGATCAAGGGGAATATATGATTTCCGGCATTGAACCATGGGGAGAAGAGCTATTGGTGATTGCCAGTGATGGCAGACGCTATGGAATCAATGAAAATGCACAATTCTATTTCTTAAAGAAGCGTAAGCTGGAATTGTTTGCGGCAAATGAAGATTCCTTATGGGGAAGTGTTGGCAGTGACTGTCGCCTCGGCGGTGGCAAGAGTTCTTGTTTATATCAAGATAAGTATTACTTTATCACGACCAGAAGGCATGAAGCACACATCTATGCGTTGGATAAACAGGGCGATATCCAACCGGTTTTAGAACTTAGCGGCAGTGTGGATGCTTTTGATATCCATGATAAAGGTCTTATCTTTATCGGTATGCAAGAGGACTTACTGCAAGAGTTATACCAAATGGATATAACGAATAAAACCTACCAACGCATTTCTGATTACAATATGTGGGTGCATGAAACAAAGACGATTTGTCCATTAGAAGAATGTAACTTCACATCGGATGATATCACCTTGTATGGATGGGTAATGAAACCTGTAGGCTATGAAGAGGGAAAACAGTATCCGGCAATCTTGGATATTCATGGTGGACCAAGAACGGTTTATGGTACCGTGTTCTATCATGAGATGCAGGTGTGGGCAAATCAAGGCTACTTTGTATTCTTTATGAATCCACGTGGCAGTGATGGCAGAGGCAATGGCTTTGCGGATATCAATGGGAAATATGGAACGATTGATTATGAAGATCTCATGAAGTTTACGGATGTTGTCTTAGAACGTTATCCGGCAATCGATCAACAACGGGTTGGTGTAACCGGTGGCAGCTATGGTGGTTTCATGACCAATTGGATCATTGGCCATACCAATCGCTTTAAGGCAGCAGCAAGTCAGCGCTCGATTGCGAATTGGATCAGCTTCGCGCATACCTCTGATATCGGGGAATTTTTCACCAAAGATCAGCAGCAAGCAGATACTTGGGAAAGCGTAGAAGAGTTGTGGTGGCATTCTCCTTTGAAGTATGCCAATCAGGTGACAACACCAACACTGTTTATTCATAGCAATGAGGATTATCGCTGCCCATACAGTGAAGGTTTGCAAATGTATAGTGCGCTTGTGGAGCATGGCATAGAAGCCAGACTTTGTATGTTTAAAGGAGAAAATCATGAGCTAAGCCGCAGTGGGAAACCAAAGCATCGTGTGAAACGTTTAGAAGAAATTACCAATTGGATGCAACAGCATCTTAAATAAAAAAGTTGCATAAAAATCCTATACGAATGGATAGGATGAAGCTGCCTTTCATTGCTTGTAAACAAAGCATGAATGCCTTAGTAAAGAAACTTTAAAAGTTGACTAGGATATGTATGAACATAAGATGGTTAATGTGGTGAATAGAGCAAATGGGCACTATGTTTTATGGATCATCGATATGAGATATAAAAGCAAGATAATGTAATGTGAAGAAAAAGATGATAGGGTACGAAAAAAAGGTTCTTGCTTCATCATGGTTTGCGGATGATGAAGAAGGACCTTAAAAGGATGTCTATCATTTTTTTTGAATCTCACAGTGAGGCAATTCTTATGCTGATGTCAATGGTTATTCATGAAAACCGCAATGGGCAATGCCGGTATAGCGTGCAATCTCTTCACTGGTTGTACAAAGATCAGCTAGGGTTACATCGTGAATATTATCATGACCACTGACACGGGCAAAGGATTTTAATTCTTCTTTCAATGTATCCAGATAACAAGCTAAGCGCTTTGCGCCTTTTTCTATATCAAAACGTTTGCGCAATGCGGGATCTTGCGTGGCAATACCCATCGGACACTTACCGTTATGACAGATACGATATTGTTGGCAGCCAATCGCCATCATCGCTGCACTGGCAATTGCTATGGCATCGGCTCCCATCGCTAAAGCCTTCATCATTTCTCCGGATGTACGAAAGCCTCCGGTCATGATCAATTCCTGTGGCATGTCATGCGCATCCATATAGGCTCTTGCTCTTGCCAGGGCATAGACGGTAGGTACGGTAGCATTGTCTTTTAAATACTTAGGAGATGCACCGGTTGCTCCACCTCTTCCATCAATCGTAATAAAATCTGGCGCCGCATACTGAATCCAAGACAAATCATCTTCAATACGTCCAGCGGCAATCTTAATGCCAATCGGTCTGCCTTCACTACGGCTGCGTAACTCATCTACTAATGCTTTGAGAGCTTGCTTTGAGGTAATTTCTTCAAAACGAGAAGGAGAGATAATATCGTGTCCTAATGGTTTTTGGCGAATTGTAGCGATTTCTTCTGTTACCTTTTCTTTAGGCAAATGGCCACCCATACCCGGCTTGCTGCCTTGCCCGATCTTAATTTCAATCGCATCCGCAGCCTTTAGGTTTTCATCCGTTACACTGTATTTATTAGGCACATATTCAAAGATATATTTATACGCATGGTCACGTTCTTGCGGAAGAATGCCGCCTTCTCCTGAACATTGTGCCGTTTGTACAGCAGCACTTCCCATAGCTAAGGCTGTTTTGGCTTCTTTTGATAAAGCCCCAAAGCTCATATGAGAAACTAAGACAGCATGTTCTAAAACCATAGGTTTCTTTGCATTTTTACCTAGGATGGTCGTTGTGCTGACTTCAGCTTTATCAGGCAGAGGAGGATGAGCCAATTGTCCACCTAGCAGCAAGATATCATCAAAACCTACCACGTATTTTCTTGTCCGCATGGCCTCAATGCGACTGCCTTTTCCTTGTGCCATTTCATGAATCAGTTCCATGTTGCTTTCTAAATCATCACGTGTTCTGGCATGTTCTTGAATAGCGAGCGAGCCACCTTCATCACCAGTCACTTTATCTTCATCATTTGCTGCATCATCCTCTACTTTCTTAAAACAGCCGTAGGGTGCTGTACATAAGGGGCATGCCCAATCAGCGGGAAGCTTGCTCCAAGGAGTTCCTTCTTTTGCTTCATCATAGACATAGCCGCAAATCTCACAAATATATTTACTCATAGTATATTTCCTTTCTGTAAACGCTTACTTTATATGCTTATTGTACTCTTTAACTTATGAAAGCGCAAATGATATCCTCTATATCTATTTTCTCTTGCAGAAAATAAAATCGTTTCCATAGTCCATGTTGTTTTTAACTATGCAAGATAGCGATATCAATGAAAAGGATGTGTTGAAACTTTGGGTGATAGATGCATCCTGCATACAAAAAGCAGAAGCGTAAACTTAATGGCAGAAGATGCGTAATTCTTTTTCCATAAGCGAAATAGTTATTGCCGTTATGCATATTTTCCTCTATAATGAGGGCAAATGAAAGAAGGGATCACATGCAGTTTTCAAAACGAATGGAGCGCTTAGAAACATCAGTGTTTTCCACATTAGATGAAGAAAAACAGCGTTATCTGAAACAAGGGAAAGAAGTATATGACTTTACGATCGGCAGCCCTAATATAGCGCCATCAAAGGAAATCATTCAGGCTTTGATCGATGCCGCCAAACAACCGCAAAGCTACATGTATGCACTGCATGATATTGATGAGTTACGTCAAACAGTCAAAAAATGGTATCAAACACGCTATGAAGTAGAATTGGATGCAGATACGGAAATCCTGTCGCTGCAAGGATCACAGGAAGGCTTGGCTCATATTGCCTTAGCTATTTGTGATGAAGGGGATATTGTGTTGATTCCAAGTCCTAGCTATCCTGTCTTTGCCAATGGACCGAAAATTGCCGGAGCAGAAATTTATGAAATGCCCATGCGCGAGGAACATGAGTATCTGATTCAATTTGATGAAATACCTAAGGATATTGCCCGCAAGGCGAAAATGATGATTATTTCTTATCCGAATAATCCAACAGGAGCTACGGCGCCGGATGCTTTTTATGAAGAGCTGATTCGTTTTGCGAAGGCGAATGATATTATCGTTCTTCATGATACAGCCTATAGTAATCTGGTCTTTGATGGGGAAGAAGGAAGAAGCTTTTTATATTATGAAGGGGCAAAGGATATTGGTATAGAATTTAACTCTTTCTCAAAGACGTATGGCATGGCCGGTGCTCGTATCGGTATTTGTGTCGGTAACAAAGAAATTGTCGGCATGCTTAGAAAATTGAAAAGTAATATCGACTATGGGATGTTTCTGCCAATCCAAAAGGCAGCTATCACGGCATTGACACAAGATCAAAGTGTTGTCGAAGAAACAAGGGAACAATATCAAAAACGAAGAGATATGCTTGTAGAAGGCTTTCATAAAGCTGGCTGGGAAGTTGCTTCCCCTAAAGGAACCATGTTTATGTGGGCGGCAATACCAAAGACCTATGCGAATAGTGAACAATTTGCGATTGCCTTGCTCCAAAAGACGGGTGTTTTGGTAACACCGGGCAGTGCTTTTGGAACATATGGAGAAGGTTTTGTGCGTATTGCGCTTGTGCAAAGCGAAGAGGTCATCGAAAAAGCTTTGCAGGCAGTGCAGAAATCGGGCTTCTTTACATCATGAAAACCTTATTGGCAATTGGTGGAGGCAGTTTTCAAAAAGCGGAAACTCGCCATTTAGATTTATACGCAATCGCACGAGTGAACAAGACGCATCCTAAAGTGCTCTTTCTTCCGGCTGCTTCTCATGATGATCAGGGTTATGCCAAACGATTTAAACAATATTATCGCAGTTTGGGTTGTGAAGTAGAAGCTTTGCGTTTATGGCATACAAAACTGGATAAAGAAACACTTGCCCAAAAAGTCCTTGCTGCGGATATTGTCTATCTTGGTGGCGGCGATACACAGATGTTGATGGAAGCCTTACAGCTGCATGAGTTAGTTAGTGTATTACAGCAGGCATATGAAGCAGGTATCGTCATTTGTGGATACAGTGCAGGAGCAAATGTATTATTTTCCTATGGCTATAGTGCCTGTGCGGATGGTTTGCGGTTTATAAAAGGCTGTGAATTGGTAAAAGGCTTATTTTGTCCGCATTATCAAGAAGAAGAACGCAAAAGTTTTCAACAAGCCAGTGAACAATATCCAACGTATGCTACCTATGGTTGTGAAGATCAGCATGCTTATTGTGTGGAAGATGATAACGTGCGTTATATGTGATAAGATATTGCGCTCTGTTTTTCTATATCCTATGATGATCGAAAACAACACCAGGTAACATCGGTGAAGACAGGCTAAGGGAATAAGCAAAGAAACATTGAGAGAAGCATTGGAATTGATTTTTCATTATTACGAAAATAAGAAAAGGCTCCTACCATGAATGGACACCTGTATCATGCAGATGGCACTATTCAAGTAGCGGAGTCTTTTTTTGTAATAAAGGATAAGGATGAATAAGTAATGTATGAATACTATAAAGGATAAGGATGAATAAGTAATGTATGAATACTATAAAGGAGAAGAATGAATAAGTAATGCATGAATACTATAAAGGATAAGAATAAATATGCAATGCATGAAAATTATAAAGGATAAGAATAAATATGCAATGCAGGAATGCTATAAAGTATAAGAAAAAATATGTAATGCATAAATACTATAAAGTATAAGAATGAATAAACAATGCATAACTACTGTAAAGGAAAAGTTTTAACAAGGATCGTGACAACATGTCAAATTCATCAGGAAGATGCCATCACGTAGCGAAGAAACTGCATCTTTTCCTGTTCATAATGGGTTTCAATGCGATACTTGCTTGTTTCAACAAAACAAGTTGTTGAAGTTTCACAGTATGGTTTTAAGGGCTCTACTTTTGAAAACATGCCGCCTGCATTTTGATAGGATTGATAAAAAAGCTGAAATTGTTCAATAGTAAAGGTTAATTGAGCACCATCGGGAAGCCGGTTTACATGAGAATCCGGATAGAAGGTAAAACTGTTAGGTACCATGTCCTTTAAAGAAGTATCCTTTTCAGAGTCATAAGTAATTACAAGATAGCTATTGCCTTTCTTTAGATATAAACGCTTCTCCATGTCATTTTTCTTTAACGATGCATATGAAGTGGTTGGTGATATCTTTTTACCCTGTTCATCCTCAATGTGGAAGTCAGCATCTAAATATTTTTGAACTGTATCATGATCATCAAATGTCGCATCGGCAATCGTAAAACTGATTTTTGCAGCAATCGGATTTTTTATATGCTGTTTATGGTCAATATAGCGATAGCCTAGAAAACAAAGCAGAAGAAGAGGAAGCAGGATCATGCCTTTTCCAAGAGAATTCCAATCCTTCATATATTGTTGCGATTTTTTAGCGCTATGCTGTAGCGATTTGCGGACATACGCTTCTCTTCTTGCCACTACCGGATCTATCTTAGGAAAAGGCTGTGCATCTTGAGCCAAGTCATAAAAGGTAGCTGTGGATTGTGTTTTTGTCGCTATTTGGGTCAAAAAGTCATCGCAAAGCTCTTCTGTGAGCGTGTTTCCCCCAGTAATTATGGTTTCCAATTGCATACAGATTTTCTTCATAGTAACTACCTGTTCCCCAGCTTCTATAAGGGAAGCTTTGCGTTGCTCTAACAATGGGGCAAACGCTGTTTCATCTTGTAAGATCTGATGAATTTCTTCTAGTGAAAAATCTAATTTACGAAGTAAGATTATTTTCTTTAACACAATAAGATCTGCTTCCTCATATTCGCGGTAATTGGATGCATTACGTTTAGGCTGCAGCAAACCTTGCTGTTCATAAAAACGAATGTTTTTCTTACTAATGCCACAACGCTCTTCTACTTCACGAATCAACATAAGTTCCACCTCTTTCTAGTGTTATTATAAACGTTCCATAAACTGGAATGTCAATTATAAATCAGCAAAAATTTATAAATATGCTGGAAATTAATGGAAGGTAAGCTTACAAAAGGAGGAAAACTTGTCATGTGATTATAATTTTTATATAATAGAGAAGTTCTTGAAGTAATGATTGCAAGTAAAAGATGTTTTCATAACTTTTACAATGAACAAAAGAAAGAGAGAGGAACTTATGTTTGAAAAAGTATTTAAATTAAAAGAGAAACATACCAATGTGAAAACTGAGGTTATCGCAGGTTTGACAACGTTTCTGGCTATGGCCTATATCCTAGGCGTGAATCCATTAGTATTAAAGGATGCCGGCATGGATGTATCCAGTGTCTTCTTGGCAACTGCCATTTCTGCCGGTTTTGCGTCAATCTTAATGGGATTATTGGCTAACTATCCGGTATCCTTAGCAGCCGGTATGGGTGTCAATGCATTGTTTGCTTATACGATTTGCGGACAGATGGGCATGAGCTGGCAGGCAGCTTTGGCAGCCGTTTTTGTTTCCGGTGTTATCTTTGTGGTAATTTCTGTTACCGGTATCCGTAAAGCCATCATTAATGCCATTCCAAAACAGTTACAACTGGCTATCGGTGCGGGAATCGGTTTCTTTATTGCTTTTGTTGGTTTAAAAAATGCCGGTATTATTGCCGGTAGTGAAGCTACCTTTGTGACTTTAGGAAACTTCTCCACACCTTCTGTCTTATTAGCAATCTTTGGTATCTTGCTTACAATTGCCTTTGTAGTAAAGAAAGTGCCGGCAGCTGTTTTTGTTGGTATGGTCATCACGGCAATTGTTGGTATCATCTGTGGTGCTTGTGGTATAGAAGGTATGCCAGCTTTACCATCTAGCATATTAGAAACCAATCTGAAGCTGGATGGCTTTGGCGCTTTTGCTTCCGGCTTTGGTGAATTATTTGCCGATCCATTCCAGGCATTCATCGCACTGTTTTCCTTCCTGTTTGTCGATTTCTTTGATACTGCCGGTACGTTAGTAGCTGTTGGTAATCGCGTAGGATTAATCAATGAGGATGGGGAATTAGAACATGCAGAACAGGCTTTATTGGCAGATGCTGTAGGTACAGTAGCAGGTGCTGTTTTAGGAACTTCTACGGTTACTTCTTTTGTGGAATCAACATCTGGTGTAGAAGTTGGCGGAAGAACCGGATTAACTTCTTGTACAACCGGGGTTTTATTCTTCATCTCTATTCTGTTTGCACCTATTATCTTATCCGCTGTTACCAATGCGGTCACTGCACCGGCTTTAGTTGTAGTCGGTATTATGATGGCACAGCAGTTAAAAGGGATTGATTGGGATGATATGGTATTTGCCACTGCTGGCTTTGTGACGGTCATTGCTATGATCTTAACTTATTCCATCTCCAATGGAATCGCCTTTGGCTTTATCGCTTATGCTGTTGCAATGCTAGCAAATGGAAAAGCAAAAGAAGTGCATCCAACCGTTTGGGGATTGATTTGTATCTTCGTTTTATACTTTGCTTTACCTTATTTAATGTAGTGATGTAGTTATCTTATTAATGAAGTCGTTTTATATATAGTATAAAAAGTTTATCTTCCTTATAAATAGGTGTTGATAATGATGATTATGAAATAGGATGTATAAGGTACATGCTGATAAGAGGCAGAGCCCCCTTCATCAACAACATATCTTTGATCATTAAGGAAGAAAAGTGAAAACTTAGAAAATTTTAGGAAAAATATTTTAAAATTAGGCGATTAATGCTATTATAGTAAACGTAAAAAACCGGTACTACAGGTAACAGTATCGGTTTCTTAATTCAAGGAGGATGTTATGGCTGATAAGATTATCGTACTGGACTTTGGAAGTCAGTATAACCAGCTGATTGCACGTCGTATCCGTGAGTTTGGAGTTTACTCTGAACTGCACCCACATACGATGACGCTGGATGAAATCAAGGCTTTAGGTGATGTCAAAGGTATCATCTTCAGTGGTGGACCTAACAGTGTTTATGACAAAGATGCATTTACGTGTGATCCTGCCATTTTTGAAGCAGGTATTCCGGTATTGGGAATCTGTTATGGCATGCAGATGACACATCATATGAATGGTGGAAGTGTGAAGGCATGTGAAGCCAAGGAATATGGAAGAACGGAAATTACGATAGAGAATGATTCTTTATTGTTTAAGAATCTTCCAAAGAAACAGATTGTATGGATGAGTCATGGTGATCAGGTAGATCAGATGGCAGATGGCTTTGTGCGTGATGCGTATAGTGAAACGTGTACGTATGCAGCTACAAGCAATCAGGAAAAGCAGATTTATACGCTGCAGTTTCATCCGGAAGTGCGCCATACAGAATATGGCAATGACATTTTGCGCAACTTTGTATTTGAGGTATGTCATGCGGAAAGTAACTGGTCCATGCATAACTTTATTGATATGCAGGTGGAACAGATTCGTAAGACGGTTGGCAAAGACAAGGTATTGCTGGGACTAAGCGGCGGCGTGGATTCTTCTGTTGTGGCAGCTTTGTTACATAAAGCAATTGGTGATCAGTTGATTTGTATGTTTATTGATCATGGATTGTTAAGAAAAGGTGAAGCGGAGAGCGTGATGGAAACGTTTGGCCGTGAGATGAATGTGCATTTGGTGAAGATTGATGCGAAGGAGCGTTTCTTATCGAAACTGGCTGGTGTAAGTGATCCGGAGAAGAAGCGTAAGATCATTGGTAATGAGTTTGTGTATACCTTTGATGAAGAGGTCAAGAAAATCAGTGCTGGTGAAGATATCAAGTGGCTGGCGCAGGGTACGTTGTATACGGATGTAATTGAATCTGGTACAAAGACGGCGCAGACGATCAAGAGCCATCATAATGTTGGTGGATTGCCTGAGGATATGCAGTTTCAGTTGATTGAACCGTTGAATACGTTGTTTAAGGATGAGGTTCGCGCGTTGGGTAGTGATCTTGGCTTGCCGGATGAGATGGTGTGGCGACAGCCATTCCCAGGACCTGGCTTAGGTATTCGTATCTTGGGTGAGATTACGGAGGAGAAGCTGCAAATTGTGCGTGATTCAGATTACATCTTGCGTGAGGAGATTCGCAAAGCGGGTCTGCAAAGAGAAATCTGGCAGTACTTTACGGCTTTGACAAATATGCGTTCAGTTGGTGTCATGGGGGATCAGAGAACGTACGATTATGCGGTGGCGATTCGTGCGGTGACTTCCATTGATGGCATGACGGGGGATTGGGCGAAGATACCGTTTGAGGTGTTGGATGTGATATCGACACGTATCGTAAATGAGGTGCAGCATGTGAATCGAGTGCTGTATGATGTGACAAGCAAACCGCCTGCAACGATAGAATTCGAATAGTGTACAGAACTAAAAAAATGCCTTTTTCAGGGCATTTTTTTGCGTTTATGGGCAGTTTTGATACCATTTTGATACCATAAATAAAAATTGAACGATTCTTTTGACTATTTTTCAGACGGTTTACTATTTAATAATAGATCAGATTTTTCAGGATAATTTAGTTTCCAATTGGTATATTCCTCGATGGAAATTTCTCCATTCGCTAACTTTAATTTGTACTTATACCAATCATCAAGCATTTCTTTTATGTTATGGTCGTTATTGGTAGGGTTTTTATCAAGACGAAGATTTGGCATACCTTCTGTCATATCTATAGTTAATCCAAATTGTTCTTCCAGCTCAAAAAGAGTAAATATAAAGCCATGATAACTTTCGATGTCAGGTATCTTCAAAGCCTCAGGAGATACTTCTAATATAGAAGCAATACCATTTATGACATCTTCTTTTGGAGTGCGCTTACCTGATTCATATTGGGCGATTCTAATATCAGCATTCCTTTCGGAATAGCCTAATCTTACTCCTAGTTCTTTTTGCGTGATACCACGAAGTGTTCTTATACGTTTAATTCTAGTACCTATTGGCATGAGCTTGCTCCTTTCAAATCCTTTTTCTAATACATTATAGCAAAGCAAATATAATGTGTAAATTAAAAACTAAACAAAAAAGTTTAATATAATATTGACTTAAACAAAAATGTTTAGTATACTGTGGTTGCTGATGTTAAACAAATATGCTTAGTGATTACTTCCTATATACATAAAAATAGGAGGTGTGAAAGATGGAAAAAGACAACTTATTCATGAGTGCTGAAGATATTGCTCGAGTTACGGGCATGTCTGAACAGTACGCTTATAAGCTGATTAAACAGCTAAATAGTGAATTAGAGGCAAAAGGCTATTTCACAATTCGTGGAAGAATTAGTAAGCAGTATTTTGAAGAACGTTTTTATGGAATAACAGAATAGGAAGGAGTTTATGATTATGCCAGTATACAAAGATGAGAAAAAAGGCACTTGGTATGTATCTATCAGATATTTAAATTGGAAAGGTGAACATACTAGAAAACTGAAAAGAGGATTTAAATCAAAAAAAGAAGCACAAGAGTATGAGCGTACATTCCTATTAAAGGAATCTAGAAACTTAGATATGTCATTCAAAGATTTTGTAGACATTTATTTAAAAGATTGTTCTCATCGTGTCAAACTTAATACGTTGAATACGAAGGAATATATCATTAAAATGAAAATTCTGCCTTATTTAGGAGAAAAGAAAATAAATGAAATCCTGCCATCAGATATTAAAGATTGGCAAAATGAAATGTTGATGTATCGTAATGATAAAGGAGAAGCATTCTCGCCTTGCTATTTAAAAACACTTCATAATCAGCTAAGTGCCATTTTCAACTATGCTGTTAAGCTCTATAATCTACCAAATAATCCGGCAAGGGTTGCTGGTAACATGGGCAAAGAGAAAAGCAAGGAAGTTGAGTTTTGGACAAAAGAAGAATATTTGAAGTTTTCAGAAGCGATGAAAGATAAGGACGTTTCTTATCATGCATTTGAAATCCTGTATTGGTGTGGTTTACGGTTAGGTGAATTATTGGCATTAACACCAAATGATTTTGATTTTAATAAAAAAACAATGACGATTTCAAAATCTTATCAAAGAATCAAAGGTGAGGATCTAATTACATCACCTAAAACAGATAAGAGTAATCGTATCGTATTAATGCCTGATTTTCTTGTAGAAGAAATGAAAGATTATATAGCACGATTTTATGGGTGTAAGGACGACTCAAGATTATTTCCGATTTCTAAATCATATTTACATCATGAAATGGATCGAGGTTGTAAGGAAACAGGAGTTAAAAGAATTCGTATCCATGGATTAAGACACCCGTATGCCAAGCACACGACAAAAAATAATTCTTACAAGAGGAAATCCCAAGCCAGCAGCATTTGGAAAGCTTGAGATTCCTAATTTTATAGATTCATTGCTGAAATGAATTGCCTTACCTGTGCATACACCTCTGCATTTAAATCGGGGTATTTTTCAAGAACTTTGTTAACCCAATCGGGGCCATGACCACCAACCTCCTTCACAAACCCTTCTAGTTCGCCAACTGGGACAATGTATATTCCATTTGCCCGTAGAATTTGCTCCAATTTCCTAAATGAGACAGTCGCATCACCTGCTGGAATAGCTGAAATTCCAGAGGATTTCAAAGCATCCCATTTTGAAATTGTACTAATGACTGATCGAATCTCTTTTATTTCACGATTAGATAATTCTCGATTTTCAGAGGCGTCCAATATTCTATTGATTGTTGTTTTAGCATCATTTCTGTTAATCTTTTCCTTTGGACTATGTAGGTTTGAAACGATAATATTATAATCACTTTGGAGACTCGTCCAATCAATACCATATGCTTCTACAATATTCTTAAATATTGTTTCATCATTTAAAATATCAATGTCTGGAATCAATCGAATATCAATATTTAATGCACGCATCGAAGTTGAAATTTTTGCCATGCGATGTTTACCACCACAGTGTATAAAAAGAACTTCAGAATACTTTCCTTCAGTCCGCTTAATAAAGTTCTCTACAATAGAATACATCTTACAATCCGAATCACTTTCACATAACACAACAACTTTATGGAATAAACTCGACATAATGTTTGAGTACTTAAGTAACGGATCGTTCCAAACCTCATCAAATTTTTCGTTACTTAGAATAGAAAAAGCGTTTGTGTCTTCTTTTCGAGTAATTCTAACAATTTTTATGCGTTGAGGACAAGCTTCCAGCAATCCCTTTATAATTTCTTCGCTGTGTGTAGAAATAAATGCCTGTTGATCATTTGTCAATGTCTGCCCGATAATTTGTCCCATAATTCGAGCTTGCGGTGGATGGAGAAACGATTCAGGCTCATCAATCAAATAGGTTCGATAATAATCCAGCATTAAATAAAGTAATATACCGGTAAAGCTCTTTATCCCATCACCTTGATTTTGAACTTGTTTATAAGTATCGAGAATCGTCGCATATGCTTCTAATCTCTGTTGTTCATCTTCATATTGTTCATTCAATTTTACTGGTGCGCCAATGCATAAAGGGATTGTGGCACCGTATTGAGTATTTGGAGTCACTTCTATTCCAAAAGCTTTTTTGAAATTATCAGATAACCATTTTCGATATTTTCCGTCAAATGCAGCATAGTGGATGGGGTGTTGTTTGGAAGCATTTCTGTTAATATTATTGGGCGGATTGCAAATTCCCAGACGTGCTGCTGTATCTAAATTTGCCACAAATAAGTCACGAAAATCTCCATAATATGAATCTTTCAAAAATGAGTTATCGGAGGATTCTTTCCAATAACTGATACCATGCCCAAGAACAGAATAATTCGTGTATGATCCTTGATCAGATCCATTTGAAATACTCTGTAGTAGAGGTAGAAGTGATTCTTCACTTTTAGTAATCTCAATATCAGAGACAACAATAGTTGATAATTTTCTTGATGATAAAGTATAAATATCTTTTAGTGATTGACTTTTTCCTGCGTTATTAGGACCAACAAACACGACAATATCGTTTTTTTTAACATCAAGTGATTCACCGGTGTTAAATTCAAGCCTTGAAATATATCCACCTGTTTTTTCTGTTATCATAGTTTTTCTCACCTTCTAAATAGCATTAAATTTTTAATAGCATAGCCTATAGAAATAACTTTTTTGTATTATATCCATGTATACTATATTATATATTCATTTTACCACAATCCCTTTTTCGTAATCTACCACAACAGTACTAATTTCACTCATAATTATTGAAAAAAGGAAGTTCTTTATCTCGAACCTTACATAGTCTGGAAAATCGGTTGTATGTCTGTTCATATTCTTCAATTTCAATCTCTATCGCTCTTGATCCTCAGCGCCCTGTCGAAGCTTCTGATGGTTGAGTTTAAACTCGTCGAGACTAATCTCTCCCAAGACATAATGCTCATAGTAGATGCCCGAATTTTCTACGGTTGCGCGTCTAAATTCAACTTGTGTATCCAATTTTGCTTTAGGTTGCATCATTTCTTCGTTATGCTGTAAGCTAGAGATAAACTACCCTTATATGTATTTATAGCTGCTGAAAGAGAGAATTTTTTATATTGGATAAGACAAACCGATAAATTCCTTATTTGTTCTGTGCTTGAACTCAATCCTAATTGAATTCCATTTATATGTTCTATATGGCCCATTACTCATATAGGACCAAATTGATGGTTTTTGGTTAGATAAGCCTGATAGGTATAACGCAGCGTTTCCATATGGTGTAATTGTCCAATGATAAGTGCGAGCTAAAGCTTTTGCTACAGCATCTGGATTTACTTCTGCAAACTCATTAAGAATGCTGCAAAATTCCGGCTTTACAAAAATTCCTCTAAGAACGCGTTGCAATATTCCTGCCTGTACAAGACGGTTCAAATTTTGTCTCACAGTCGCTGAATCAGCAATATCTGCGAAATCGGAAGTGGCAAAAATAGTTCCGTCTTCTGCAGACAGAATTCGTTCACGTATTTGTTTCATATATCCACGATCCAAAAAACCACCTCCTGCAAGATGTCACGAATATTATATATAATTCGTGACATCTTTTCAATGTCTCTATGTCTATTTAAGTCCATATTTTAGTATAATAATACGCAAATATGGAAATTCAGTAAGGCGGAGTGCAGTGCTACTTAACAATAGTTTGGAATTCAATCGCCCATTTGACGGTAATATTTTTGTTTGGACATATGGTGATTTTATCAATACAGTCCATAATCTCGTCGAGAGCAATTTCTTTGTAACTCGCCTTCAATAATTTGCGGAACACCTGGTATTGTTTTTCATAAGCCATCTTACTTGTGATGATATTATCCCTGATTGCTTTCTTTTCGTTTGCTACATCTTGGACTGCTCGAAATTCATCTTTGCTGATTTTTCCGTCAACAAACATCTCGTAATGGTGAACAGCATTTCTGAAAATTTCTTGATATTGACTCTCGGAGTGGTCAATCTCGTTATTAAGACGCATTATTTCTTGCTTGTACTGTGAATCTGAAATGAAATGCTCCTTTACACACAATTTTAATTGGTAGTAGATAGCACGCAAAACATCTTCCTCCCGTACATACATACCGGTACATTTGTCTGCACCTAAACGGTTTTTGGTAATACAGGTGAAAAAATACCAATCTGCATGATTGGTGCCGCGTTTACGCTGCATTTTTCCTCCGCAGCAGCCACAAATGACTTTGCCCTTTAAAATGTTCTCCGTTGATTGACCGTGCTTGGCGATATTAAATGCTTTTTCCTGGAATGATTTTTGAATAGCATCAAAAGTATTCGTATCTACCAGAGCTTCGTGTGTTGCCGATACAACTCGTTTTTCTTTCCCTTGTACAAGCATACCTGTATAAGTTCGATTGGTCAGGATATATTTGACTGACCTACTATTCCAGTTCCCGTTACCATTATCATAATTTCCGGATAAACCGTTTAATCTGGCATATTGAATTGGTGTTGGGATTTCTTTTTCATTTAAGTAGCGAACTATGGCGGTCATGCCAATGCCGTTCGCTGCTAATTCAAAAATTTTTCGGATAATAATAGCCGCCTTTGGGTCAGGTATAAGTTGATCATGGTTGTCTTCAGCTTTTTGATAACCGAAAGGGGCTCTTGGTCCAATAAATATACCGTGTTGTGCTTTCATATCTAAAGTAGCCTCCATTTTCTTTTTAATTTCAATAGATACTTGTTCATTAAAAGCATTTGTTATGGGCACTCGAATCCTAGAACTGCAAGTATGTTCTTGATTGATAATGCCGTCAATGGTGTCAAACTGGTCGTTTACGGATACAAAACGGATCCCATTGGACGGAAAAAAGACTTCAATATAATAACCAGTTGAGATATAGTTTCGTCCTAAACGAGAAAGGTCTTTTACAACGACACAATTGATATCGCCTGAAAGGATGTCTTGAATCATTTCTTGAAACGCCGGACGATCAGAAAATTTACCGCTAAAACCATTATCAATATAGTAATGTGATATAGGAATTTGTTGCTGTTCGCCCCAGCATTCAATGATAAATTTCTGGTTTTCTATCGAACTGGCTTTTTCTTTATTCGCAACTGAAAGTCGAATATATCCTACAGCAACAGGGAAAGGAGATTTTAGTTCTTCTTTATATTTATGTTTCCTGCTTTTTCTTGCCATGAAAATACTCCTTTCAATAGAAAAGGCTACGGTAGAAACCGTAGCCACTGGCAATATCGTACTATATCTCATTTTCCGCTTCCACGAGGAAATGTTCATTTGTCGCTTCCACGAGCTTAGTCATAGTCATGCATCATTGTTGATTGAAATGGGGATACCTATTTTAGAAGTGGTAAGTCGTTTAGGACACGAAAAAGTAGAAACAACATTAAATACCTATGGACATCTTTATCCTAATAAGCAACAACAGTTAGCTGATAAACTTGATAAAATATATGCGGAGGATTCGAGATGAGCTGTTTAAATAAAGATAGAAAAAGAAGTGAAATAGTAAATTTTCGAGTTACTCCAATAGAAAGACAACAAATTAGAAGCTAGAATAAAAGTTTTAGGATTGCCAAAAGGTGAGTATTTTATAAGAACCTTTATGCAGCAGTCTATAAAAATTGTGGCTGGTCAATACCAAAGTAATCGATTGAGCTTAGAATTAGCCAGATTGTCTAATCAATTAGCAAGTATTGAGAGTAATGAAGGGATTGAATTACTTTTACAAGAGTACAGAGCTTTACTAAATGAATTGTTAATTATTTGTCGTAATGAAGATGTTAACTCAGATCAGATTGAAACTATCTCGGAAAGCAGTGAATATGAATGAATATATGAATGGTGAAGAACTTCATACAATGATAAATGAGAAGCAAGATATGGTTATAGATGATTTATTACCAATCGGTGTAGTATTGTTTGGGGCTCCTGAAAAAACAGGAAAAACATTTTTCGCTTTGCAAATATCAGACGCTATTGTTCATAATAAGCCATTGCTGAATTTTAATGTTAGTAAAGGTGAGGTGCTTTATATAGCTTTAGAAGATTTAAAAGGTAGTTTCCAATACCGACTCAAAAAGATTTGTTTTGAGCCAAGTAAACATATGCATTTCATATTTTCAAGTGATGGATTATCTATGAATTTGACTGAAGAAATTGCTAAAATCAACAAACATAATAATCTTAAATTAGTTGTTATTGATACATTAGCAAAAATAAGCCGAGTCGAGGTAAATAATTATTAAAGTGAATATGATGAGATGGCAAATTTTCATAAATTAGCAATTGAAAATAACTTATGCATATTGCTTATTACACACATTAAAAAGAAAATCGACTATAATCATCCTTTCGATAATTATTATGGTACAAGAGGTAGAACTGCAGGGGCTGATGATATGATGGTGCTTTTACAACCAAGTGATGATATAAATGAAAAGCAACTTTGTGTAAAAGGTAAAGATATACCATTTCAAAGAATTAATGTTAAACATACAGAGGATATGTGTTTAAAGATTAGCAATGAAAAAGTATGTGAAGTTGAGCTTGATGAAGATTTGATGAAGGTAATTTCATATGTTGTTTCTAAAAAATCATTTATTGGGTCACACAGCGAATTAAATGCGAACGTAAAACTTAATTCTACTGGAAATGTTTTATCAAGAAAAATTAAAAGCAATATTGAATTATTAAAGCGTAATTTTATTTATGTAGAATATCCACCAAGAACATCAAAAGAACGACTAATTAAATTAGTTTAAGTGGGAAATGATGAAATAAGTAATGACGATATGACGATAAATGACACATAGGGTATGTAGTTATTATTATCGTCATACCGTCATCAATTGTTATGTCCTTTATGATAGCAAGCACTGAATTTGGATAGCCAATCCAACATTTAGGGCAATCCCTAATACCCTGTTAAAAAATAAAGATAATGGAGGAGTAAGCATGAAAATAGAATTTGAAAAAGTAGGCGAATATTATTTGCCAAACTTAACGGTAAAGGAAAAGAAAATAAATTTATCAAAATATGGCAGAATGAAGTTGCAGTATATGAAGAAATATCAAAAAATACTTTATACAAATTTGCTTACAAGTGGTGGTTTGTATGAATATGTTGAAATGATTAATCATCAAGCAAATGCATTATATGATAAGCTGTTGGTTGATATGAAAAGGCAAAGAAATATTACAGAAGAATTAAAAAAAGAAAATCAAATGTTATGGATACAGGAGATGAATAATATCGATGCCTGTATTAATGAAATTATTTATGAAGAGTATATTTACAATTAAGAGCAAATGAGCTCTTTTTTCTTTAGATTGACGAAAAAAGCAATTAAATTAGTTTTAGAAAACAAAAACATTATCATTTAGCAATAAAATCTCTACTATTCACATTTAATTAGCGTTATAATATATAAGAATATGGAAAGATGGGGGTATGAGTTGTGGATATTGTTAGGACAAGTTTTTTGAATTACTGATTGGTAAAGGATTAAAAAATGGAGTTTGCAAAAAAGATAGGAATTAGTGCAAATAATATGGCTAAAATATCTAGAAAACGAATATGTGCCTATGAAGGTGTTAATCAAAATATGTAGGTCATTATAATGCTTAATAGATGATAGATTTTCTTCCTGAAAATTAATTAGGAGATTTTAATATGGATAATAAAGATTTATTGTTAGTTCTTATTGGTGTTTTAATGTTATTAGTGGCAATTAAGAAATTGTTTTCATCAATTACTCAAGTATCTCAAGACATTAACCCTAATGCTAATGAAGAATTAAGTTATGACTTAAGATATAAGCAGATTTATTACATTATTAGTTTCCAAAGGGAGGTCAAAAAGTGGAAAAGATTGTAACTAAACCAATGAAAATTGATTTTCATATCCATTCATATTTTTCTAAGTTCAAAGATGAATTCTCGTTAGTAGAGAAGGGTACAAAAGAAAATTTGAGTATTTTATTAAATAAACTTGAACACAATCATATTAATATGTGTGCTATTACAGATCATGATTATTTTTCATATGAATTATATGAAAAGTTAAAATCTTACGAATCAAAAGCTGGAGAATTAGAAAAAGTATTTCCTGGTGTAGAATTTTCTGTAGGATTTAAAGCAGATGATAACAGTATGAAGCCAGTTCATATAATTTGTATTTTTGATGATGACAATAATGAAGAAAAAGTACAACATATTCAAGATCATATACCATTTAAAGATAATAAAGTACAATACGATGTAGAAAATGAAAAATTCTTTAGTGAAGAAAAATTTATCAGTATATTAAGAGATATTGATTTAAATGTTGTTATGATTGCGCACCAAAAGCAAAGTATTAGTAGCGGGTCAGCTAGCAAAAGTAAGAATGATGTTTCATCATTAGGTGCTGTTAAATTTAATGAGTTAATTGGTTGTGAATATTTTGAATCATTTGAATTCAAAAGTATGAAAAATGGATTGTTTAACAACAATTATGCATTACAAAAAAATAAAAATTATGATCAGATAAGATTTATTACTGGATCTGATTGCCATAATTGGGAATTTTATCCTAAGCATGATCCAAAAGAAGATGATGAAATAGGTTTTGAATTTACTTACTTAAAATGTTTACCATGCTTTAGGGGACTAGCTATGGCATTTAGTGATACTAGAAGGATTTCTACTACTAATAATATTTTTGGAAATCGTCAAAAAATGATAGATAATATATCAATGTCACTAAATGGTCAAAACTATAATATCCCTTTATCTCCAGGAATAAATGTAATTATTGGTGATAATTCTATTGGAAAATCTTTATTATTACATAAAATGACTAATTATAAAAATTTATTAATGGATAATAAAACAAAAATCCAAGAAGGTTATGAAAAGTATCTAGAAAAAAATAATATAGGCATTAATACAAAAATAGATATAAATAATATCCATACTTTTGATTATCAAGGATCTATTAGAGACAAATTTGCAAAAGATAATCAAGATAATAGTGACTTTTTAGAAAATAAATTTCCTGCTGATATTGATGCAGGTCCATATAAAATGAAAATTAATTCAGAATTTGAAAAACTATATTCCTGTATAGAATTCAAATTTGCTTATGATGAGATTTATAAGACACTAAATTCTTTGAAAATGATAGATGAAGAAGTTGTTTCAAAAAATTTAACTGCTAGAATCATTAGACCCAATCAAGAAATGATAAAAAGAACTAAGAAACTAATGAATTATTATAAAGGTATTATAGCTAAAATTGATGCAGATTATCATTTGATTTTAGAAAATGAAGAAAAAATTATTATTGATAGCTTTAGAAAACAACTGCTAGAATTTGAATCAAAATATGAGAAATTAATGAAAGAAGAAGAGTTTATTTACACAATAAAGGTAAACATCGATAACGGAATAAAAAAATTTAATGATGAAGTCAAAGGATGGAAAACCAACTTAGAATTTACAAAAAACCAATTTGATGTTGTAGATTCAAATAATATTGCTAATGTTATTACAGAGCTAGTTAAACTAAAAAAAGAAATCAAAAGTTTTAAGTTTGATGTACCAGAAGAAATATTAGAACCAGAAAAATTAAATTTTGGAGAATATATGTTTATCAAAAAATTTAAAAACTGTGTAGCAATTAATAACAAATATTTACAAGGGGTATTAGAGAGGGTGTTAAAAAACAAAGCAAAAATAGATACCTCTACTATAACTAAGGATGAATTAAAGAATATTATTTTGAATTTTGGAGATGCTAATGGTTCTGCTTTAGATGTATTAAAAGAAAAGATAGGGCTTATTATTGAAGATGATTTAAAATCAATTCCATCAATAACAATTAATGGTAAAGATGTCTACAGTAAACTATCGAGTGGTATGAATTCATCAATATATTTTGATATATTATCCACAGATCAAAAAGAAGGAGTATATATAGTTGATCAACCTGAGGATGATATATCTCAAAGTGGAATAAAATCAAATGTTCTTAATAATTTTAAGACAATGTCTAATAATAGACAAATAATCATGATTACCCATAATCCTCAGTTTGTTGTTAATCTTGATGTAGATAATGTAATTTGTCTAACAAAAGATTCTGAGGAAAAGCTATGTATAAAACATGGAGCTTTGGAATATGTAAATAAAGATGACAATACTGATATATTGGATACAGTAGCAAAGAATCTAGACGGAGGAATTGATTCAATAAAGAAAAGGTGGAAAAGATATGAAAAAACAGTTAGTATTAACTAAAAAAAATGATGATTATATTTTAAGTATGAAAGACGATGTTAATAGAAATATCAACATAGTTAATAAAGTAGTGAACGGTGAAGATCTCTATAATGTATTTTACGAAAATATAACAGAGGAAAACGAATACATATTAAAAACTACATTATCAGATCGAAAAGATATAATCATCTTTAATCAATTATGTGCGTTGTTTAATAAAATTGATACAGAAGTAAACCATAATTGTTTTAATGCGGAAACACAAGGAGAATAAACGATGGAAAAAATAAATAGTGAAAGTTTAGATTTAACAAAGTTAAACATTGAAAAATTAAAAGAACTATTCCCAAATGCTGTTACTGAAGGAAAGATTGATTTTGATGTATTGAGAACAGTCTTAGGTGATGAAGTAGATGATAGCAAAGAAAAATATCAATTTACTTGGAAAGGCAAAAGTGCTGCTATTAAATTAGCACAAACTCCTTCATCAGTTACACTTCGTCCAGATAAATATACATCAAAAGATTGGGATACTACCGAAAATCTTTATATCGAAGGTGATAACCTTGAAGTATTAAAACAACTGCAAAAAACTTACTATGGAAAAATCAAAATGATTTACATTGATCCACCCTATAATACAGGAAATGATTTTGTATATAAAGATGATTTCAAAAATAGTTTACAAAATTATAAAGAACAAACTAAACAAAGTATGAAATCTAATCCTGAAACAAATGGACGTTATCATACAGTTTGGTTAAATATGATGTATCCTAGACTTCTACTAGCAAAGAATTTATTAACTGATGATGGTGTTATTTTTCTTAGTATTGATGATAACGAACAAGAAAATCTAAAAAAGATATGTAATGAGATATTTGGAGACACTAATTTTATAGGATGCTTATCGGTTGAAAATAACCCTAAAGGAAGAAAAAATTCAAAGTTTATATCTGTTAGTTCAGAATATTGTCTATGCTACGCAAAAAATATAAGATATTCTTATTTTGTAGAAAATGTTCCAAAAAAAGCTTCTGACATGATACTAGATGAAAATGGTAGATATGTTCATAATAGCGGAAAAAGAGTTTTAGTAGGAGAAAATAGTTTTAATAATATTGTAGAAAATGTAAACTCTGATAAAAACTATGTAGTATATTATAATTCGGCAAAGCATGATATTGTTATAAAAAAAGAAAATATAGACAATTGTCAAAAAGAATTGCTTGATCATGGCTATGTAAGATATTTTTCTAGTAGAAAAGGTGTTTTAATTGAAAATACATATACAGATAAAAAATTTAGCGAATTATTTCAGGAAGACGCTCTTCAATTTGGTAGTGACAAGATTTATGAAAAGAATTATTCAGATACTATTAGGATAAAAAGCCAGTTGGTTAATAGAAAATATGAAGCTATTGTATGTGGTATAAAGAAAGATTATAGTATGGAACTTAGAACTACTAATGCAAATACATATTTAAAGCAATTGTTTAAACTGGATAACTATCCTTTTGAAGCTTCTAAAAGCATCGCTTTTTTAGAACTTTTAATAACTTTGTTTGATAGTAAAGATTTTATTGTTCTTGATTTTTTCTCAGGATCTTCATCTTTAGCAGATGCGGTAATTAGAATTAATCAAAAAGATAATGGTAATCGAAAATTCATTATGGTTCAATTGCCAGAGTTATGTGATGAAAAGTCTGAAGCATATAAAGCAGGATATAAAAATATCTGTGAAATTGGTAAAGAACGTATTCGTCGTGCTGGTGAACAAATTAAAGCAGATTGGGAAAAAGTGCATCCACAAGATACATTATTGTCTAGTGATGAAAAGTTCACTACTGATATTGGATTTAAAGTATTTAAATTAGATTCTACAAATATTCAACCTTGGGATAATGAGATTGAAATAGATGAAAAACAATTATATCTTTATAATGATGTATTTAAAGAAGGTAGGACTAAAGAAGATATTCTTTATGAAATCATGTTGAAGTATGGTATTTTTGATATGCGTGCTGGTGAAGTAGAAATAAATGGAAAAACAATGTATCGTGTTGGTAAACGTTATATGATTGTTTGTTTAGAAGATGAAATTACATTAGATGATGTTAAAGCTATTGCTGAATTATCACCTAGAACAGTAGTTTTCAAAGAAACTGGATTTAAAAACGATAATGATAAAATCAATGCTGAATATAATTTGGAAAAAGCTGGCGTTGAAGATATTAAGTGTATTTAAGGTGGTGTTGATAAATGAAGTTAAAATTTGTTAATCAACAGTATCAAACTGATGCAGTAAATTCTATTGTTAATATCTTTGAAGGCTGTGAAATAAAGAATTCATTATTTACAATAGATGTATCAAACGATAAAGGCTTTAATAAGGATTCTGGGTATACTGGAGAAGGAGTTAGTTATTTTACCGGTCATGCAAATAAAGTAAGTATTGATGATTTTACTATGCTTGAAAATGTACAGCATATTCAAGAAGAAAATGATATTCAAAGAACAAAATCATTAGAAAATAAAAATTTTACTATAGAAATGGAAACCGGAACTGGTAAAACTTATGTTTATACTAAAACTATCCTAGAATTAAATAAGAAATATGATTTTACCAAGTTCATTATAGTTGTTCCTAGTATTGCGATTAAAGAAGGTGTCTACTCTTCTTTAAAAGCTACAGAAGAACATTTCAAAGAAAAATATGATAATGTTGTTTATAACTATTTTGTTTATGATTCTAGTCATTTAGAACGTATTCGTGAATTTGCGACAAGTACAAATATTGAAATTATGATTATCAATATTGATGCATTTAGAAAAAGCTTTGTTGATACTGAAAAAGAGAATAAAGCAAATTTAATCCATCGTGAAAGTGATCGTTTAAGTGGGAATAAACCTATTGATCTAATTGCAAGCACAAATCCCATTGTAATTATTGATGAACCACAATCAGTAGATGGAACAAAGAAATCAAAAGATGCAATTTCTTCATTAAACCCATTATGTACTTTACGTTATTCTGCAACACATAAGGAGTTGTATAACTTAATGTATCGTTTAACTCCTGTAGATGCTTATCAAGAAAATTTAGTTAAACATATTGAGGTGGCTTCTATTACAAGTAATGAAGTCAGCGCAAAACCTTATGTAAAATTATTGAGTGTTAGTGATAAAGGTGGAACGTATTCTTGCCGCATAGAAATTTATGTAAACAATAAGAAAACGGGAGTGATTGATAAAAAGGCAGTTACAGCGAAAACAAAGGATGATTTATGGGAAACTTCTAATGAAGTTGATTACTATAAGGATTGTGGATATATTATTGATAATATAGATTGTTTCAAGGGTGAAGAATCAGTATCTTTCTCAAATGGAGAATATTTAAACATTGGTGAAACAATTGGTGATGTTGATGATAATGTAATCAAGCGTGCGCAAATTCGTCAAACAATAGAACTACATTTAAATAAAGAATTACACTACATAAAAAAAGGAATTAAGGTTTTAAGTTTGTTTTTTATTGATGAAGTTGCTAAATATCGTAACTACGATAGAAAAGATGAAAAAGGAGATTATGCTATCTGGTTTGAAGAAGAATATAATCGATTAATTCAACTTCCAAAATATCGTAAATTAAGAGAAAACTATGCTGATAAGATTTCATTAGAAGCTGATAAAGTGCATGATGGATATTTTTCTAAAGATGTAAAAGGTCGTATCAAAAATTCAATAGGAGCTGGTGTAAGTAAAGATGATGAGACAACATATCAATTGATTATGAAAAATAAGGAGCAATTGCTAAGCTTTGATGAACCTATTCGCTTTATATTCTCGCATTCAGCATTAAAAGAAGGTTGGGATAATCCAAATGTTTTCCAGGTGTGTACTTTAATAGAAACCAAGGATACTATGACTAAGCGACAAAAAGTTGGCCGTGGTCTTCGTATTTGTGTAAATCAAAATGGCGAACGTGTATTAGAAAATAAGTATAATGTTTTAAGTGTTGTCGCTAATGAATCTTATAAAGAATTTGCTTCTACACTACAAAAAGAATTAGAATCTGATAACTTTAAATTCGGTATAATTGAACCAATTAGTTTTACTGGAATTTGCATGAAACAGATTGATGGAACTACTTATGAATTAACACAAGAAGATTCTCAACAAATTTTTAACTATCTTGTAAAAAATGAATACATGACAAGTAAAGGTAAAATCAACGTTAAATATCATACTGAAAAGCATGAAGGAACTTTTAGTCTACCGGATAAATTTGAGAGTTATACAGCTAAAGTGATAAAACGTATTGATAATCTTACAAAAGAAATTGAAATTAAGGATGTGGCTAGAAAAGTACCAGTTAAAATTAATAAGGAAGTTCGACTATCTCCGGAATTTGAAACTTTATGGAATAAAATTAAACAAAAAACAGTTTATACTGTAAATATGGATATTGAGAAATTAAAAAAACAAGCAATTGAACAAATTCAAAATATGCCACATATCAAACCTGATAGAGTTGATAGTCAATTAACAAAAGTTGAAATTAATAAACAAGGGGTTAAAGATATAGGACACCAAGTTAGAGAGCTAGGTGCAGTTTATGAATTTGAAAAGCCTTCTTACCCTGATTTTATTCGTCGTTTACAAGATGCTACTCAACTATTAAGAAAAACCATTATTGAAATTATTGCAGAATCTGGGCGATTATCAGAATTCTATACTAATCCAGAACAGTTTATTAAACAAGTATCTAAAATCTTATTAATGGTTAAGAAGGAAAATCTAACTGATGGAATCAAATATCAAAAAAATGATGAATATTATGAACAAGATTTCATTTTTAATGATGAAGAATTATATGGATATTCAGATAGTAATGTATTAGACGTCAATTCAAATAAAAATATTTATGATCATGTTATTTATGATTCAATTGTAGAAAAAGACTTTGCAATCGAAGCAGAGAATGATGATGAGGTATTGTTATATGCAAAATTACCTAGTACATTTAAAATTGATACACCTATTGGGGCATATAATCCAGATTGGGCAATTGTATTAAATACTGGAACAGGAGAGAAGCTTTACTTTGTGGCTGAAACTAAGGGTACTGAGAACATTAATGATCTTAAAGGATCTGAAAAGAAAAAAATCTTATGTGGTAGAAAGCATTTTGAAGTGATTGATACAGATATTAAATATGAAGTTGTAAAAGAACTTAAAACACTGAAAGGATTAAGCTCTTGTGGATAAATAAAAGAAATACTGAAAATGTTTTTTGAAAAATATTTTAATACTTCTATAATATCAATTGTTTCAATGTTCATAATATATTTCTATACTCCAAGCGA
>NZ_CAXUBY010000002.1:133216-191755 GCF_964249515.1 Eubacterium sp. 3_1_31 | reverse complement strand
TGTAAAATAGGGATATATCGGTGTTATAAGAACTTATGAAAAGATAATTAGAAATTTATTTTATGTTTAACATAAAAGAAAAGATTGGTATCGTGGGTAGCAATGGAGCCGGTAAAACAACCTTAATAAAATTATTATGTGGTTTATATACACCTACATCCGGGCGTATTCTCATTAATGGAATCGATATTAAAAAGTTTGCGAAAGAAGATTTATTTACCCATATCGCAGCCGTCTTTCAAGATTCCTGTGCGATGGCGTATTCGGTTAAGAAAAATGTATCATGTAAAACAAAGGATACCATTGATATGGATCTAGTTTGGGATTGTTTAGAGCGTTGTGAATTAAAAACGAAAGTGGAGCAGCTGCCATTACAAGAGGACACATATATTTCTAATCAAATCAGTGAGAATGGTGTGCTATTTAGTGGTGGAGAGCAACAGAAATTATTGATGGCGAGAGCTTTATATCGCAAGGCAAATCTGTTAATTCTTGATGAGCCTAGTGCGGCTTTGGATGCTTTGGCGGAAGCAGCATTATATGAAAATTATGAACGTGCAGCGAAAGCGTGTACTTCGATCTTTATCTCGCATCGTTTGGCATCTACACGTTTTGCGAATCGTATCCTTTTATTTGATCAAGGACAGTTGAAAGAAATGGGAACTCATGAAACACTGCTGCAGCAAAATGGCTTATATGCCAGAATGTTTGAGGCACAGGCAAGTTACTATCAGGAAGGAGGGATGAAACATGAAAGCACAACTACAAGAAGCGTGGACGATCTTGCGCTTGATTCATAAACAACGTCCGTATGTTATATTTTATGGTTTTAGTGCTTCCTTGTTAAAAACCCTTACTGCCTATCTTCCGTTATGGTTTACTTCGATTCTCATCAATCTTTTCCTAGCAAAAACGGATACACAATCTTTATTTCTAAGCGTACTGCTATTCGCATGCTGTATGCTTTTAAGTGAAGGCGGTCAATATGTTTTAGAATATCGTTTAAATATCGCGGTGAAGGAATTAGAGCTTGGGTTAGAAAAGAATATCAGTGAAAAGGCGATGTATCTCTCTTATGACAAATTAGAGGATAAAGATACTTTGGATTTAATTGAAAAAGCAAAGGCCGGATTTATGCAGAATGGTGGTATCCAAGTCATGATGGCTCAATTTTCTGCCTTGCTGGAAATTTGTTGTACGATAGTCATATCTTTTGGCTTATTGCTTTATTTGCTGAGTTGCCATGGTACCAACAAGGAGGGCATTCTAGGGTTCATGGATACTTTTTGGGCAGGTCTTGTTCTCCTGATGTTATTATGTGGCTATGCTTTGTTTGGTAAGTATCTATCAAAGGAGTTTTCCAAAGCAGGGATGAAGTTCTTTGATCAAAATGCCAAGTTAAGCCGAGAAAACAATTATTATAGCAGCGAAGTTGCTTTGAATCAGAAGATGGCGAAGGATGTCCGCTTGTTTCAGATGCAGGATACCGTATTAGAGGAAATGGCACAGCGCCAACAGAATTCTTTGAAATATTTTACGATCTTCAACCATCGCATTGCCATGCTTTTTTCCGAAAGTGTTTTCCTGGGAAATATGATGAATGGTTTCTTCTACATGTTTGTTATTTTAAAGGTATATGTAAAATCAATACCAGTTGGTGATTTTGTGACTTATGCCGGTACAATAACGAAATTGAATGATGCTATCTCGACATTTCCTATTATTTATACCGATTTAATGATGTTGTTCCATTATATGTCTTATTATAATACCTTCTTACAGCTGGCAGATCAAAAAGAGGACAGTGATGAAATTAGTTTACAAGAAGATTCTGTGATTACGTTTGATCATGTGACTTATGCATACCCCGGCAGTAATCAGCCGGCATTGCATGATGTTAGCTTGACTTTAGAACCTCATAAAAAAACGGCAATCGTCGGTTTGAATGGGGCGGGAAAAACGACACTGATTAAGTTGTTGTGTGGTTTATATGAGCCTAGTGAGGGAACGATTCGCATTGATGGTAAGCCGGTAACAGCAAAACAATTAAGTGCTTTGCAGAATAAATTCGGTGTCGTCTTTCAGGATTTTGCATTATTTGCGGGAACATTAAAAGAAAATATCACCTGTACTCCTAATGAGAAGGATGAGGCAATTCGCGATGTATTGAATCGCAGTGGTTTTGCAAAACGTTTGGCAACCTTACCTGACGATATTCATACGATGTTAGGTGTGCAGGAAAATGGCATTCAGTTATCCGGAGGAGAAGCCCAAAAGGTTGCCATTGCAAGAGCGTTGTATGCCGATCGGCCTTGGATCATCCTTGATGAACCTACGGCGGCTTTAGATCCGCTTTCCGAAATTGAAATATATACACATCTGAATGAATTAATTCAAAATAAATCGGCTATTTATATTTCCCATCGCATGAGCAGCTGTCAATTTTGTGATGATATCCTTGTATTTGAACATGGGAATCTTATTCAGCGTGGAAGTCATGCACAACTTTTACAACAAGATGGATTGTATCAACAATTATGGACGGCACAAGCAGCATATTTTCAAGAAGCATCTTAATATTAGGAAAAATGTTTACGGAGAAGTTTGTACTTCTCCTTTCTTTTATGAGATAATAAAAAAAAGAAAATATTTCAGGAGATGATTTTATTATGACTACGGTAACAGTTGCCTCTCTTCATCCGGTATATGAATGTATGAATTTTTTAGAACGCAACTATCGCAAACAGGAAGAGGTCTATGGCGTAGTAGCCTATGATGCGCTATATGAAAGCCTTTCGAAAAAACATTTGTTTGATGAAAAACAGCTGCGCAAGAAAATAAAGGCGGCGATGGCATTACAAAAGAAAGTAATCAAGGCCGTGAAAATAACGCAGGAAGAACAGGATTTTTATTTTTCTCAATTTGAAAGCTATGAATGCTCGATTGCGAAAGATCTCTGTTATGCGTATATTGATTATAAAACAACTGATCTTACCATGTTGCGTGAACAAGCATTATCCCTAATGGATGCCTATGGACATCGGCCGTTTCAGATGATTTGTTGCAGCGATGATATTACTTTGGAAAATCCAGAGGCTTTTGAAGAAGATTTTGATTTTATCGGCTATTTACGAAAACGTCAAGATCTAAGCAGTGATGATAAATGGAGAATGATTGAAGTATCCGCAGATGTACGTTATCATTTCCTGCATTTACTGGAACTTATGGAACCGGGAATTCGCATCCTGCAGGATGAAATCGAGAAATATCAGGATATTCTTACGGCATTTCAAGACTATGTGCAGACTACCGTAAAGAAAGAACAGGCCTTAGGACATCCGATTGCGATACAGACATTTTGTTATGATGCATATTTTACGCAAGATCAAAGGCAAGAAGATATCACGATCATTCCCAGCATTGCCGAATTAAATGCCATTGGCTGGTTAAAACGTTCTTTGATTGAAGCTGATAGCAGCATTTACATAATCGGAGTTTTAATGGATGATTCATATCATCGTGATAAACATTTAAGTGCTAAGGAAGATTTATTACAGGGATTAAAAATATTATCGGATAACAGCAAGTTTGAGATATTGAAAGAGTTAAGGAAGCACACAATGTATGGACAAGAAATAGCAGATAAATTAAAGCTGTCAAAAGCGACGGTATCGCATCATATGAATGCTTTAAGTTCGGCGAATTTTATCACGATACGTGAAGAGAAGAAAAAAATATATTATACGATGAATGAAGATTATATACGCAACATGTTAAGCCGCATAGAAGAAGAACTGCTGGGTAAATAAGCAGCTATAACTTATAAAAAAGGAGAACACGATGAAAACCTGTATTTATAATGGAATACTCATGGATGGCATTCATAAAACACAACCGGGTGCCCTCATCATCGAAGATGGACGCATACAATCAATTACGACAGATACCAAAAGTTTACCAAGTTATGATATTATGCTGGATGCAAAAGGTCAATATATTTGTCCGGGACTTATTGATACTCATACTCATGGCATCAGCGGTTATGATTTTAATAATATGGAAGGGTTGTCTTTAAGTGAAATTGCTAAATGTGAAGCTGAAGAAGGGGTTACCGGCTTTCTAGCGAGCTTAGTTTGTGAAACGCATGGGGATATGAAACAGTTACTTACCTATTATGAAAAACAAGAAGTGGATGGCTTTTTCGGTATTCACTTGGAAGGTCCTTATCTAAATCGCCAGCAAAAAGCCGTGATGAAGGAAGAATGTCTGCGCGATCCCATGCTGGAGGAATTTAAAGAATACTTGCGCATTTCTTCAAAAATTAAATCAATGACAATTGCCCCGGAATTACCTGATGCTATGGAACTTATACGCTATGGTACCGCCCATGGTGTTGTCATGATGTTGGGACATAGCAGTGGTACGGCCCAAGATGTGCTAGCGGCTGAAAAAGCAGGTGCAAAAGGCATTACTCATTTATATAATGCAATGAGTCAGCATGCGCATCGTGCTCCCGGTGTGGTCACCGGAGCGGTGTTATCCAAGCTTATGTGTGAGCTGATTGTAGATGGCGTGCATGTGCATCCGGATGTCGTACAGGCAACCTATAAGATGATTGGGGCTGAGCGTATTGTCTTAATAAGCGACGCAAATCCTTGCAAGCAGCTTCCCAAAGGCGAATATCTTTTCTCCGGCAAACATGTTTTGGTAGATAAAGATAAGGCCATTGTGAAAGAAAGTGGACGCATTGCCGGAAGTACTTTACGTTTGTGTGATGCTCTGCGTAATATGTGCGCATATTGCGGTTGTCAAAAGGAAGTGGCAATTGCCATGGCAAGTGCTCATCCGGCAGCTCTTTATGGCTGGAAAAAGGGACGTTTAGAAGTAGGTTATGATGCGGATATCATGATCATGGATGAGCAATTTCAAATTCATCAAGTGCTTCGCCAAGGAATTCAGATCCAATAATAGTCTGTTTTAGTAAGTGTTTCAACATCAATTAAAAAATATAAGCGAAACTTTTTATCCAACATCTTATTGAAAAGGAGGAAACATATATGAAAGAAATCAGTATGACGGATATCAAAGGAATTCAGATTGGACAGGCAGAGGATGAAAAAGCAGGTACCGGATGTACCGTAATCCTATGCAAAGAAGGTGCCACAGCTGGTGTTGATGTGCGTGGAGGAGGTCCGGCTACCAGAGAAACTGACTTATTAAATCCCATCAATATGGTACAGCAGATTCATGCTGTCATGTTGAGTGGAGGCAGTGCTTTTGGCTTAGATGCCGCCAGTGGTGCTATGCAATATTTAGAGGAACAAGGCTGTGGCTTTGATATGCAGGTGGCACATGTGCCTATAGTATGTGGTGCAGCCTTATTTGATTTGTCTGTAGGAGATGCACATGTTAGACCGGATAAACAGATGGGCTATCAAGCGTGTGTGAATAGTGAATCGCTTCCTTTTCAAGAGGGAAATCATGGAGCCGGAACCGGTGCCAGTGTCGGTAAGCTTTTAGGCTTTGATAAAGCGATGAAAAGTGGTATTGGTATGTATGGACTCCAGAGTGGGGATGTGCAGGTAGCAGCGGTTACTGCCGTCAATGCTTGTGGCAATGTTGTGGATTATCAGACAAATGAACAATTGGCCGGTGTGTATCTAAAAGAGCTGCAGAAAATGATGAGCTATGAGGAAGCATTGGCGCAGATGGAGAATTTGCGTAAGCTGCAAGATGGCAATACGACGATTGCCTGCGTGGTGACAAATGCGAAGTTGGATAAAGCACAATGTACCAAAATTGCCGGTATTGCGCATAATGGTTATGCTCGCGCGATTCATCCAGTCCACACGATGAGTGATGGAGATACGATTTTTGTGCTTAGCACAAATGAGGTGGAAATCATGCCGGATGTAGTAGGCATCTTAGCAACTGAGGTAATTGCGATATCTATACGCAATGCTGTTTTGCATGCCGAAGGAGCCTATGGGTTACCGGCACACAAAGATATCGTAAAAGAATAGAAGATAAGCAACAGTTTGTATGGAAGCAAAGGATACAAACTGTTTTTTTTATTGATCATCATATAAGAATATCCAAATGCACTGCTCATCCATGTAAAAGTCATTGATACGATTTTTCTTTTATGCTTTTTTGATAGAGCTATTCTTACCATGATTTCTACCGCAACTGTATACGAATCAAAGAAATTATTGTGTATGCACGCTTCACGAAATCGCTTACATGACAAAATTTGGAAGATAAGCATTGTAAATCACAACAACTACGCCTATAATATCTTTGTTATCTGCTGAAAGAAGATGTTTTATGACGATCCAATGACGTCAACAAAATGGGACAACAACAGATAATACCTGAAAAACACTCGTATCCATAAGGAACGAAAGTAGGAGGAAAACATGAAAAATCATAAGACACAGTACATGGCGTTCATGGCAATGTTTTTAGCCATTGAAATTGCCCTCGTATTGACACCGCTGGGTTATATCCAGCTGGGCATCATCAGCGCAACGACGATGCATATTCCGGTCATCATTGCCGGTATCACCTTAGGCAAAAAAGCCGGTGCACAATTAGGCTTTGTCTTTGGCTTAACGAGTATGTTAAATGCAACCTTTCGCCCATTACCGACATCCTTTGTCTTTACCCCTTTTATCACCTTTGGAGGAATGAGCGGAAATTGGACAAGTTTGATAATTGCCTTTGTGCCTAGAATATTATTAGGTTATTTGGCAGGACTGGTATATGAACAATTACAGAAAAAGCAGGTCAATAATAATGTCAGCATCATTGCCGGTGCTTTAACTGGTACTATCACGAATACCGTATTGGTGCTTGGTGGTATTTATCTGTTCTTTGGTGCTCAATATGCACAAGTCGCAGGTGTGGCTTATCAGGCATTGCTTGGCGTCTTGTTTGGCGTTGTGACAACGAATGGCATTGCGGAAGCAATTCTTGGTGCTATCTGCTGTTTGGTTGTTTGTAAAGCAGTTGCCCCAGCAACCCGCAAATTTAAACTAGCGGATTCTTCCATATAAAAGATCTAAATAAAGTTAAAGAAGTATATAAAGATATATGAGAGCCTTGTCCCAGGCTCTTTTTTCATTGTTAAAACATAAAGAGAGGATGGCGAATACATGATGTTATATGACACTTTTCATAAGCACGCTGGTTCATCCATCGTTGATTAATAGAAATATAACCGGAATCTTAGCGGTTTTTCTTTCAATGATAAAGTAACATAAACGTATATGACATGTTATAATAAATGCATGAAAAACATTAGAAATGAGGGGATCCTATGCTGAAAATTGCGCATTTGATGGTAAAACGACATCATAAGACCATCATCCATGATTTAAATGTAGAAATACCACCGGCCTCATGTACCCTTTTTTGTGGAGATGACACAAGTGGTGTAAAAGAGCTGCTGGCTTGTCTGGCAGGTATACAAGAGTATCAAAGTGGTCAAATTCTGTGGGAAGAGCAACCGTTACAAAAGATGGATGTTGCTTATGCCTCAGGAAACGGCAGTGTTTTCATTGAACAAACGATACTTGCATATGGGAAGTTTCTGGCGCAATTTTATCCTGCGTTTTCTTTAACAATCTATCAACAGCTATTGCACACTTGTCATTTGGATGCTGCGAAACGTATATATCGTTTACAAAGAGATGAAAGAGCAATACTGGAAATCATTGCCGCTTATGCCACACAATGTCCGCTGATGATCTTAGATGATGTGGTATCTTCTTTGTCCTTAAAGAAATGGCAATTTTTATGGCAAGAATGTCTTACCCTTGGTCATGTACCGACCTTACTATTAGGATGTAAAGAAGAGCATGAAGCTAAAGCAATGGCGGATAACATTTTTTATCTGCAAGATGGGCAATTGCTAGTCCAACCTTTGGCAAAAGAAACTATGACAGAAGAAATGGCAAAGCATGAAGATATACAAGAAAAAAATATACAAGAACCAAGCGGACGCTTATTTGATGAGAAAGGCTGGGATGACGATGAAACATATTGGTAAACAGCTGCACCAATGTGCGTATATCATGCAAGAAGAATTACTGCATCATGCGGTCTTTGTATTTCCGCTAGTCGTGCTTGTCGTGTTGGCTCATCTTGTACAGGCGTTTACCTATCATGGTGCTCTCTTGCCCTTCCATGTCGTATATTATCAACAATTTCTTTTTTGGAAGCTTGATATCCTGGCGGGAGTGCTTTTATTAAGTTACCTGCTTTTTTCACAGCTATGGCGGCAAAAGCAACATCGTCTTTTTCGTTATGAGCTGCTGCCTGCGCCTTCCTATGTCAGTGTGATCGGAAGACTTTTTGCCATCGTTTTTCTCTTGCTTTCCTATTGTTTTATTATTGGTCTGCTTTATCTTGCGATGTATCAAATCATGGCAGGACAACTTACACAAACAATGACTTCGGCAGGGTTGTTTCGCTCCATTCTGCATGCATATTATCTTCATACGATATTGCCTATAACATGGGAACAATTCCTGCTTCTTTTCTTACTATGTGTTATCTTTGCTTTCTTTAGTGTTACCATAGCGAAGGCATGGAAACATCCCCTATCTCATGGTATCTATTTTTTGATACTGTTTGCTGTCATTTTCCTACTATTTGGCTGGTATCGTTTTAGTCATTTATCGACTTCTATTATTGACTTTCTCCAGACGCATCCATCACTGCAAGAACCGATTGAGCAGGTGCTGCAATTTATGCAAATTCCTTATCTTTTGGATGGTATTTTGTTGATTGCAGGAAGTGTTGCGATATTCAACTATTGGCTAATACAGCATCGTCTGCAGAAAAGAAGGGAGAAGGGACTATGAAAAAATATACCTTGCTGTTGTTACCGATGATCATGCTTTGTTTCTTTGTGCTGTATCTTGGAATATCCCAACAACGTGATGATTTGCAATTTTACATTCAGACGGATCATGGCGACAGTTCCGTTTTAGATACATTAGGTTATGAATTTAAGATACAGGAAGGTTATGCACAATGGCTTGTCAAAGGGAAAGGCAAGCAAACAAAGGCGACCTATCTCGGTAAGCAAAAGGAAAATAGTGATCCTAATGAAATCTATGTGCTGGCAGAACCAATGGCAGACGATGCCTCTATGCAAGACATTGCGGCATTATGTGATGCAGACAGCAATCAGGAGCAAATCGGATGTTACTTTGCTAAAAAAGAAGAGGAAGTCCGTTATCGTCTGACGATCGATCATATTGATGAAGCGCATACGATGAATGTTATCGCGCTTCCTGATGATATGAAACAAACCTTAACTATCATGCGAAAAGATAAGAAGAAAATACCGGTGCTGTATGTAAAAGATGCTGAAAATCAGTACAGCATCCATGAGCTGGGAGACGAAGGCACTTACGATATATTTTTCAATTATGCACATCAGCCAATTCGCCAGGCGAATAAGAAAGATTACTATTTTTTCATCAGTGAAGCCTATCTCATGAGCGATTTATCTAAGCAGGGCTATGTCTGTAAAGAAGATATCGGCGGTATTTATCATGTGGATGAAAAAGGGGAAGTAAAACGTATTACAGCGATGAAGATAGATGAAGAAGATCCTTATTTTATGAGCATTCAAGAACATCAGCTCACCTGCTTTATCCGTCGTAACGATCACGATTATCTTGTTTCTTATGATTTTGCAGGTAAGAAATTAAAAGAAGTGGAATTGCCTGAGGTAGCCATGGTACAAAGATTTATTACGTTGGCAAATGATGAATTGCTTGTGTCGTTCTTAAAAACCGATGGTGGAGAGGTTGTAAAGGTATATGATAAGCAGCTGCATCAGATTGATGAAATTCCACTTATTCAGGAATTGAGTGATAATATTCATTGTATCTATCATGACAAGATCCTTTATACCATGGAAGAAAACGGAAACAATGGTCTTAAAATTGTGGTTTATGATGCACAACAAACGTTGTATGAAGGGTATTTGCTAATGAAAAATGATGCCGTCTCTTTGTATGATCAAATTTATCAAAAAGAAAATTATGAAGAGCTTGCTACGCGTATGAATGTTTCAGGCATGTGGCAATTTGATGTGAAATTATATATAGCAGATAACTAAGCATTGCAAAGATTCGTTGGTTTTATCCCTTTGGGAATTTTTATGTAAAAAACATTGACGGTCGAAAAGAAACCAGTATACTAAAATAAGAAAGAAGTGATGCCACATGGATACACGGAAAGAATTGATGGCCTGGAGTGAGACATTGTTTACCTTTCATCTTCCCCGTTGGGAAGAGTTACCGGCCTTTGATTTATATATGGATCAGGTGATTACCTTATTGGAAACCTATTTACGCCCTTTGTTAGGGGATGTACGAGAGGAAACGATTTTAACCAGTGCCATGATCAATAATTATGTGAAGTTGAAATTAATACCAAAAGCAGAAAAGAAACGTTATAGTCGCATGCATCTTGCATATCTCATCGCAATTACGGTGTTAAAACAAGTGTTGACCATCAGTGAGGTAAAGCGGGGAATTGAGTATCAGGCAAATTTATCCGGTTTAAAAGAAGCGTATAATTTATTTTGTGAAGAATTGGAACTCGCATTGATGGCGGTAGCTAAACATATTCAAGAGGGAAAAGGAAGCCTGCGTTTAGAAGGTATCACCTTACAAAATACGGCGATGAAGATGGCCGCAATGTCGTTAGCAGGTAAATTAGTCGCACGTAAGATTTTATTGTTGCAAGATGATTATCAAAATACACTTTAAAAAGGGAAAGCCTAAGGTACGCTGTTGGGTATAGATAACGTGTATGTAACACTTGCAGGGCATAAGTGACTTAGGAAAAAGCATCATTGAATCAGAAGTTATTTATTCTTAGTCTAAATGAGTTGCCCAAAGAAGGAAAGAAGCATCATAAGAAGAAAAATGGATACGCGAAAGGAAAGTCAGAAAAAAGGAAGTCATCCTCTGTGTATGGCAGAGTTTAGACTTCCTTTTTTTGCTTGATGTTTGTAAAACTTTGATATAAATTCAGTTCTCTTCCTGTGGTAAAGTCGGTGGGCCTGCCGTTAATCCTATCTCATTTAATACTTCCATGACCTCACTAGCATCTTGGGATTGACGGATGCGATCTAACAGACTTTCGTTTTCAATCAACTCATAAAAATGGGCGAAGAAGGATCCAATCTCACTGTTTTTTGTAAAATCTAAAGCCATCGTAAAGACTAAGTCAACCTTTTCATCTTTTGCCCAGATAATTGGATGATCTAAGATTAAGACAGAGATAGCACCTTGATTGACATGTTTTTTATATTCATGAGGAATACTGACTCCATTCCCGATTGAGGTAGGTAAGATAGATTCTCTTACCTTGATGTTTGTAATGAATTCCGGTGTTACATAGTGATGCTGTTCCAAAAGGGAAGAACCATATGCTAAGGCTTCATCTTTTGTTTTCGCATGATAATGTAAAGCAATTAGATTTTCATGGAACAGATTATTTGATACTAAAATGGATTGTTTTTCCTTTTGGATCTGTTTCAAACGCTCATCAATCAATAAGATATCTTGATTATCGAAGCGTGGACTAATCAATAAATACTCTTCTTCGCTTTTATCTGTAAGCGGCAAAGGACTGACTAAGAGGTCGTATTCCTGATCAATCTGATTGATTTGTTCATAATGCAAAGTGGAGATTGTGTTAAGAAAGGACAGACTCTTTGATACTTTTTGACGGATATAACGGGAGGTGTTTTCATCCTTTGTCGTCACTAAGATGATACGCAGGGTAAATAAATCATCCTTTAAGGCATTGCTTAACAGCATCGTAATGTAGGCAATATCATTTTCACTGAATTTAATGTGTAACTTTTGTTCAATTGGTTGAATGTTTGTTAAGACAATTCCATACAAGGAAGGTAAATCTTTTTTGATATCGCGGATAAAGGAAGTGCCATTCATCATCTGATAGCTTTTTTGTAGTTTCTTCTTTTGAAACAGCATGCCCAAATCACTGATCAGACCATCGTTGGTGATGATTTTTTTATTGACGATGATGGATTTCAGCTTTTGGATAAATTGCTCAGCAATGGCTTCATAATAATCCATTTTGATGGTGCTGGAGGCCCTGTCATAAGCGCCGTTTAAAGCGAATTGTGCCGCCAAACAATGGTATTCCATTGTCAGGTTTTCTTTATTGTAAAAAGGCAATGCTGTATTAATAAGCGTGCGTGAGGCTTCGTATTGCAGATCGCTGATCTTAGCACGGTTTAAGATATTTGCCTCTTCGATGATATTACCGGTCGAGATGCGAATCAGACTAAGCGCGATATATTCACAGAGTTGTGTGAAAGAAATTTCATCATAAGTAAATTTCAGCGTCGTTTCAGCATCCAATAATAGTTTCTGCAACATCATTAGATCCTGGTTGGGATAGCAGTGCAGAAAGTAATGATAAAAATGGGCATCAATGCGATAATCGATGCCGTCCATCATCGGCGTTTGTGTTTCTTCTTCATTGAAATAGGAATTATTTTCAAAAATAATGGCCTGTCGTTTATTAAATTCGTTCCCCTGCAGACAGACCCCGCGATTCTTAATGATCGATAGTTTTAAATCAAAATACGATAACCAGTTTTTTATTAATTCCAGATCTTTTGTGATGATCGTTCGCCCTACGGCTAAATCATCTGCAAAAATCTGTACGGTATAATTTGAATTTCGCTGAAATAAAATATCTAAAATATAATGTTTACGAAAATCAAAGGAGTAGGCTTTGTTTCGAGGATCATTACTTGTATTGGCCAATTCCTGCAAACGCTTTTCTTCCCCCTGTAGCAAAAATCCTTTCCGCGGCAGTAGCTGTAATTCGGCACCACAGGATTCGATATATTCACGGACATAACGCATATTGTGTTTCACGGTGCTTAAGGACATATTGATCTCTTTGGCGATCTGTTTTGATGTTATCGGTTCGTCCTTTTCCAGAAGAATATGGATAATTTTCTCCGTTGTTATATCTAGCATTCACATCACCTCAGTACATATTATAGCAATTTTATGAGTAAAAGAAAGCATTTTCAAAGAAAAAGAAACAAATTCACAGTAAGTGGAAATGGCTCAGAAAAGCAAGTTTCTTTTTTACTTTTTTTGCACGGAAAGCGGTGCAATTCGGATAAAAGTCATTGCACGGATGGAGCTTTATCGGTGCGAAAAGAAGGGCATCTTTTTGCACATGCATTCGTGCAAAAGGAAGCTTTATGATATTTGCTTTCTGTACTTGCCATACGGTATCATGAAGGCAGCAAAGGAAACAGGAAAGGAGGATGAAACATGAAGATCACATTTGGCGTGGATAGTTTCATCTGGACAGAAAACTTCTCTGAAAAAGATCTTTGGATCATCAAGAAAGCGGAAGAATTGGGATTTGAGGTAATTGATTTTGCGATTGCCCATCCTGAAACCTTCCCCACGGAACGGGTCAAAGAAGAGCTTGCGAAAACTCACTTAAGAGCCGTGACAACGACGACCTTGGATGCTTCTACCAACTTGATCAGTGAAGATGAAAAAGTCAGAAGATGCGGTATTGAAGCGATGAAACAATTGGTTGATATCAATAAAGAATTAAGCAGCACGATTCTTGGCGGTGTCAATTATGCCGGCTGGGGATGCTTAAGCGGAAAACCGCGAACCGAAGAAGAATGGAAGCATTCTGTGGAAGCGATGCGAGAAGTTGGTGAATATGCGTTAAAGGTACATCCACAACTTAATATTTGTGTCGAAGCGGTGAATCGCTTTGAAACCCATTTTATTAACATCGCAGAAGATGGCGTTCGCTATTGCAAAGATGTTGGCACCGGAAACATCAAGGTGCATTTGGATTGTTTCCATATGATTCGTGAGGAGAAAAGCTTTACCAAAGCGGTAGAAACATGCGGCAAGGAATATCTGGGATATGTCCATGTAAATGAAAATGATCGTGGGATTCCGGGAACCGGCATGGTACCATTCAAGGAATTTTTTACCGCCTTAAAAAAGATCGGTTACAGTGAACCATGCACGATCGAAAGCTTTGATCCAAGCTTTGAAGAATTGAATAAGAATTGTGCAATTTGGCGCAGCTTTGCGAAAACCGGCGAAGAGCTGGCAGTGAAGGGACTGGCAAATCTGCAAAAGATTGCGGATGAAATTAACTAGGAGGATAAGAAAATGTTAGTAAATTTAGAGAAAATTTTAAAGGATGCAGAAGCGGGAGGATATGCCATCGGATGTATCAACACACCAAACATGACAACATTGCGTGCAGTTGTCGATGCTGCTGAAGAAATGCAGACACCAATCATCATTGACCATGCACAGGTGCATGATCCATTGATTCCTATTGAATTGATCGGACCTAAAATGGTGGAATATGCAAAACAGGCAAGTGTTCCGGTATGTGTACATTTGGATCATGGCAGTGATTATAATTTCGTTATGCGTGCATTGCGCTGTGGATTCAGCTCAATCATGTATGATTTGAGTGCAAAGCCATTTGAAGAGAACGTGGAAAACTTAAAAGTATTTACGGAAATGGCACACAAGTTAGGTGTTACCGTGGAAGCAGAATTAGGAGTAATGACTTCCACAGAAGATGATACGCATGGTGATGGTGGAGGATGGACACATGAAACTATCAAGAAAACCTTTACCGATCCTGCACAGGCTGCTGAATTTGCACAGCGTACCGGGGTTGATGCATTAGCTGTATGCTTTGGTACGGCACATGGTATTTATGCCGAACCACCAGTATTGGATATCGAACGTGTAAAAGCCATTCGGGAAGCTATGCCAAAAGATTGTCGTGTGGTCATGCATGGTGGCAGTGGAGTTGATGCTGATCAGGTACGTGCAGCTATCAATGAAGGGGTATCCAAAGTAAATTATTACTCTTATATGGCAAAAGCTTGCAGCAAGCACATGTATGAATATCTGAAAGATAGAGATGGCAATGCATACTGGCATGAAGCCGATGAAGAAGCTTATCGTTTCATGAAGGAATACGCAAAAGAAGTGCTGGCTGTATTTAAAAACGGCAAAACCTGTACGTTATAGGAAGGGTAAGCGCATATGGCGGATATTCAGTTAGGAAATGTGCTGACAAAGGAAGCGATGATCTTAGATCATACGCCCTTTAACAGTAAGGAAGAAATGTTTCAGCTATTGAGTGAAAAGTTTTTCGAAGCCGGTGTTATAACCAATCAGCAAGCGTATCTTACTGCACTTCGTGAGCGCGAAGCTATGGGACCTACGTATATGGGAAATCTCATCGGTCTTCCTCATGGTCGCTGTGATGAAGTGGTTAAATCCGGAATTGCGTTTTGTCGCTGTTCCTCTCCCTTCCTATATCAGAGCTGTGGAGAAGAGGGCGATGTAAAATATGTCTTTATGCTTGCGATTCCAGGGAATCAAAGTGCAGATCAATACATGCGCGTATTGGCAACTTTAGCCGGCTTGTTGGCAAAAGAAGAATTTGTCGATCAGTTGGATTCGGTGCACAGCTATGATGAAATGTTGGCACTGATGAAGGCTTGTTCATAAAAAAGAAAGGAGGGTTTGTGATGAAGATCGTAGCTATCACATCATGTGCAACGGGGATTGCGCATACTTACATGGCTGCTGAAGCATTAAAAAAATTCTGCAAGAAAAACCATCATGAATGTAAGGTGGAAACACAAGGGGCATTGGGCATTGAAAATCAGCTGAAACCTTACGAAATTGAAGCTGCTGATTTGATCGTATTCGCTAACGATGTCGGCATCAGTAAGGCAGAACGCTTTGATAAATATAAAGATAAGATCAAAAAGTTCTCACCCCATGATGTCATCAAAGATCCAAGCATTATTTTGAAATAATCTTAATGAAAAGGAGATAGAAAACATGAAAGATAAATTAAAAGAGATACAGGAGGCCCTACTTACCGGCGTTTCCTACATGCTTCCATTCGTTATTTCTGGCGGTTTGTTAATTGCCATCGGTTTCCTGTTGGGGGGCTATAATATTCCAAATGATGTTGCGCAAGGGGGCAACTTCGCTTCTACAATGTTCTGGTTAGGAAAAGCAGCCTTTGGCTTGATGGTACCTATCCTGGGTGCTTATACGGCTTATAGTATTGCCGATAAGCCAGGTATTGCGCCAGGTATGATCGCTGGTTGGATGGCTACCGATCCTTGGGGCTTAAATCAGGCTTCTGGTTTCCTTGGCGGTTTGATCGGTGGTATCATCGCTGGTTACTTAGTCTTATTATTAAAGAAGATCCCTATGCCAATGACGCTGCGCAGCTTGCTGCCTACTTTGATCATTCCATTATTAGGCGTTACAGCTATGGGGCTTATCATGGTATACATCATCGGTGGTCCTATCGCTGCGGTTACCAATGCATTAACTGATATGCTGAATTCTCTGGGAACCGGAAACTTATTGCTGTTAGGTATCATTCAAGGATGCATGTTGGCATTTGATATGGGCGGTCCTTGTAATAAAGTTGCTTATGCATTCGCTTTAGCTGCTATGGATACTGGAAACTATATGGTCATGGGTGCAAACTTCGTTGGTTCCATCACACCTCCATTAGGTATCGCAATCGCTATCCTTGTTAAGAAAAGCAAATTTACAAGCTCTGAAAGAAACTCTTTAGCTGGTTTACTTGCAGGTGCTGCTGGTATGATTACAGAATTTGCAATTCCATTTGCTGCCAGTGATCCAGTAAAAGTAATTCCATCTTTGATGGCTGGTTCTGCTGTTGGTTGTACCGTATCTTATATGCTGGGCTTAACCATTCAGGCTCCACATGGTGGTTTGTTTGTAGCCTTTGCAATGAATAATCCAATCTACTTCATCATTGCTGCGGTAGTTGGGGCAATTGTTACGGCTGCTTTATTAGTCGTATTAAAAAAGGATGTTCCTGCCGAAGAAGTTGAAGCTGAATAAGAAAAGAGGAGAAAAGACAAGTTTATGGCAAAATTATTTGATATCATGGGAAATTTCCCATTCAAACCTGAGGATAAAAAACCAATGCTAATTCGTAAACAGGATTATTCTACAGCATTGTATCCACCAAACAACGCATTTACCAGTGATAATACGTTCACGATGATTACAACCGATACCTTCATGCTGGGTATCTATGAATTAGGACCTGGTGGTGTATTTGCACCATTGGATATCCATCCTGGTGATGAATCTTACTACATCCTGGATGGACCGGTCGTACAGCGCAGCGGCAATGGCCAGTTTGCTTACTTAGAAACCGGAGAAGGTCTGTTCATGCCGGAAGGCGCATGGCATTGCTGTCATAATTTCTCAGACCGCAAAGCGCGCATTCTGTACTTCATCACACCAAAGGCATGGAGCGAACAGATTCCACCGGCAGTTATTCCAACCGATGAAGAAACAAAGTTCTACAAAGGACCGAACAACGATGCATTACCAAATATGCGCGATAAGATTCATGATATTTCCCGTCAGGGCTGTACCGATGATATCGGACATTGGCCAGTGGATGCAAAAGAAGCTAGAGAAACTGGTGCCGTTTATGCCGTTCGTGACTTTGAAAAATTAAACAATGTGCATGGAACCAGTCATCCAATGCTAATGCGTTTCATCACCAGCAATGACTATGGACATTTTGGTGAATTTATCTTGCCGGCCGGTGGTTATGGGCCTCGCTGCTCTGATCCTGATACACATAAAGGAGATGCCGCCTTGTATTGTGTGGATGGACCGGTAACGGTGAATTTGGTAGAGCTGGAAGAAAGCTTCGTCATGGAACCGGAAGATACTTTCTTTATTCCAGCTGGTGTTAGCTATCAGTTGGTAAACTTTGAAGCAAAACCGGTGAAAGTAGTCTTTGCGATTACCGAGCTGTAATAATAACTACTGTCTGAGAAGAAAACAAGAAAGGGAAAACGTGTTCTTCGTATTACAGACTTGCGAAAGGAATTCGTCGATGAGATGAGTGGAATTGCTCCACTCATCTGATCATTATGATATAAAAGGTGAAGAAAATGAAAATTGTGATTGGATGTGATGAAGCTGCTTTTGATATGAAAGAGGCAGTTCATCAGCGATTAAAAGAACTACAGTATGATGTCATTGATGTGGGAGTCTATGATAAAAACCCATCCTTGTACCCGGACACGGCAGAAAAGCTGTGCAAAGAAATCGTCGAAGGGCGTGCCGAAAAAGGGATATTGATGTGTGGAACCGGTATCGGAATGGCGATCACAGCCAATAAAATACCAGGCATTCGCGCAGCCGTAGGGCATGATGTCTTTTCCGTAGAACGCAGCCGTAAAAGCAATGACTGTCAAGTTCTCTGCATGGGAGCCAGAGTAATTGCCATCCAATCTGCATTGATGTTGATGGAACGCTGGCTGCAGTGTGAATTTGCCGGTGGGGCAAGTAAGGCAAAGGTAGATAGGATCAGGGAAATCGAGTGTCAATACAGATAGGAGGAAACAACATGCAAAGAATCATTAACAATTGTGATGAAGTCGTTGAAGATATGCTGAAAGGTTTTGAGCGCTGTCATCATGATCTGATACGCGTTGATGAAAATAATCCTCGTGTTGTCATTTCAAAAGAAGCTACTAAGAAGCGAAAGGTTGGTATCGTTACCGGAGGCGGCAGTGGGCATAAACCAGCGTTTATCGGCTATTGCGGAAAGAATATGGTCGATGCCGTGGCCGTTGGTGAAATTTTCTCTTCTCCTACGGCAAAATCATTTTACGATGCTTTCTGTGCGGTTGATCAAGGCATGGGCGTTGCCTGCTTGTATGGCAATTACGCCGGTGATAACATGAATGTAAAGATGGCGATGGAATTAGCGGAAGATGATGATATCGTCGTAAAAACAGTCGTTGCCAATGATGATGTGGCCAGTGCTGATAAAGCAGATCGTACGAAACGTCGCGGTGTTGCCGGAGAAATCTTCATGTGGAAGGTTGGCGGTGCCAAGGCAGCGATGGGAGCTAGCTTGGATGAAGTGATTGCTGCTGCCCAAAAGGCCATTGATCATACACGCAGTGTCGGTGTTGGGTTAAGCCCATGTACGATACCGGCGAATGGAAAACCGAATTTCACCATTGAAGAAGGAACGATGGAATTTGGTATCGGTCATCATGGGGAACCGGGTATTAAAGTTGAAAAACTTGGTACGGCAAAAGAAATGGCGAAAGAAATGACCCGTTTGGTCATTGAAGATAAACCATTTAAAGCAGGCAGTGAAGTTGCTGTGTTGGTATCTGGTTTAGGGGCAACACCGGTCATGGAACAATATATCTTCTTTGAAGAAGTCGCCAAGCTCTTAGAGGAACAGGGTATTTGTATTTATAAATCTTATGTCGGCAATTACTTTACGTCCTTGGAAATGAATGGTGTAACCTTAACGATCATGGAATTGGATGAGGAATTAAAGGAATGTGTCGATATGGAAGTAGAAACCATGGGTATGACCCAGTTGGCAAGGAGATAACTTATGGAAACCTTACGTAATCAAGGAAATGCCGGTATCGTTTTGCAAGTCATCGATGCCATTCATGAACAAGCATCTTACTTGAGTGAGATTGATGGTGCAACCGGAGATGGAGATCACGGCATTAATATGAATAAAGGCTTTATGATGGCAAAGGAGCGCATTGAGCCAAGCGATTCTTTTGCGGAAGCTTTAAAAATCTTAGGACGTACCTTAGTCATGGACATTGGCGGCAGTATGGGACCTATTTACGGCACCATGTTTTCTAAGCTGAGCCGGGTTTTAAAAAAGGCAGAGCCTATCACGAAAGAAGCTTTTTTAGAAGCATTGGAAAACGCGGTACAGGGTTTGATGGATCTGGCTGGAGCTAAGGTTGGCGATAAGACATTAGTAGATACAATTTATCCGGCTTGTCAGGCCTATCAAGCAGCTATCAAACAAGATGCAGAGTTTTCACAGTGCTTAAGAGAAATGGCGAAAGGGGCAGAAGCCGGTAAAGAAAGCACAAAGGATTTAGTAGCGAAAATCGGCAGAGCTGCTCGTTTAGGCGAACGCAGCCGCGGTCATCTGGATGCAGGAGCTACCTCCTGTTGGATCATTTTAACAACGATGGCAAATGCGATGTTAGCGCAGCTGCAGTCACAAGAGTAGACAGATGATTTTCTTTTGAGAATCATCTTTTCTCTAGAAAGGAAAAGGTAGAAATGTTTGATATGTACATGACTACCAGGAAAAAAGATGCACAAGAAATATTTTTTCTTTGATATAGATGGAACCTTAACGAACCGTGCAACTGGTGAAATTGTTCCCAGTGCGTTAGCAACGTTGAAAAAGCTGGAAGCAGCAGGCCATTTTGTCAGCATCGCTACTGGTCGTGCTCATTATAAAGCAAGAGGCTTCATGGAAAAGATTGGCTTGTCGAATATGGTGTGTAATGGCGGTGTTGGCCTAGTCATTGATCATGAACTGGTGGAAAATCGCCCTTTGGATTTGGCGAAAGCAAAAGCGATTTGTAAACAGGCAGATGCGTTAGGTTATGGTCTTCTTTTAATGCTAGATGATTCCTTGCGTTGCTACAGCAAAGATAATCGTTTTCGTGAACAAATGGGGGAACGCTTAGAACCAACGGAATACATCATTGATGAAACGTTAGATTATGATGCACTAAGTGCTATTTATAAGATTTATATTTCCATTCCAAAGGAAGAAGAAGAGCGTTTAACACTGCGCAATACCTTAGGACATCTGCGCTTTGCGGGCAATTATTTAATGTTTCAATATGATGAAAAGGATAAAGGCATTGAACATATGATCGAACGTATCCATGGTCGTATCGAGGATGTCGTGGTCTTTGGCGATGATACCAACGATCTTGTCATGTTTGACAAACGATGGTGTAGCATTGCGATGGGCAATGGCAGTGAAGATATCAAACAAAAAGCAGATTATGTAACGGATACGAATGTAAGGGATGGTATTCAAAAGGCATGTCAGCATTTTCACTGGATTTAACAAAATAGAAAGAAAGGATCATTGGTAAGAGCTACAGGATGTTGTACGATTACTGATTAGGATAAAGGGATATGAAAAAAGAAGAATTACAGCAGATAGCACGACAAGTGCGTAAGGATGTGCTGTGGGAGATCTTTAGCGCACAAAGCGGTCATCCCGGCGGCTCTTTAAGTGCTGCCGATCTTGGCACAGTCTTATTTTTTGATGAGATGGATATAACAAAGGAAAATGCCCAAGGTCAAAAACGTGATCGTTTGGTTTTTAGCAAGGGTCATGCGGCACCACTGCTTTATGCGTTATTGTGTGAGAAAGGACTATTGGAAAAGGATGATTTAACAACTTTTCGCCGCATCAATACCCGCTTACAAGGACATCTGAATATGAATTATATTGATGGGGTAGATATGTCTACGGGATCTTTAGGACAAGGGATTTCCGCAGCTGTTGGTATGGCACTAGCAAATCGCTTAGATGGCAATACCCATCGCATATATGCATTGTTAGGTGATGGGGAATGTCAGGAAGGGGAAGTATGGGAGGCATTGATGAGTGCTGCCCATTATCAATTAGATAATTTATGTGTCATCATCGATCACAATGGTTTACAAATTGATGGCAAGGTGGATGATGTCATGAAGGTAGATTCGCTGTATGACAAAGCGATTGCCTTTGGCTGTCATACCCTGCAGATCAATGGGCATGATATGGATGCTATCAAAACGGCCTTTGCACAGGCTCGTCAGATTAAAGGAAAACCGACGGTGATCATTGCCGATACAATTAAAGGGAAAGGGGTATCCTTTATGGAAAATGAAGCAGGATGGCATGGCAAAGCACCAAATGCAACGCAATTTGAACAAGCTATCAAGGACTTAGGAGGTGATGCACAATGGTAAAAAAGGCAACGCGTGAGGCGTATGGGGAAGCGTTAGCGCAACTCGTAAAACAAAATCCTGACATTGTTGTTTTAGATGCTGATTTAGCAGGAAGCACGAAAACAAGCGAAGCGAAAAAAGTATGTCCACAGCGTCATTTTGATATGGGCATCGCGGAAAGTAACATGATGGGCGTGGCAGCCGGCTTGGCAGCCAGTGGCAAGATCCCATTTGCCAGCAGCTTTGCGATGTTTGCGGCAGGAAGAGCCTATGAACAGATTCGCAATGCAATCGGGTATCCACATCTGAATGTAAAGATATGTGCAACTCATGCCGGATTAAGCGTTGGAGAAGATGGTGCTACTCATCAATGTAATGAAGATCTGGCATTGATGCGCACGATTCCCGGAATGTGTGTCTTACAGCCTTGTGATGCACAGCAGACCACCCAGATGATCAAGGCCATAGCGAGGATGGATGGTCCTTGTTATGTTCGCTTAAGTCGAATGGCTGTTGATACGGTTTATGATGAAAATATGCCGTTTACGATAGGAAAAGGGAATGTCCTACAGAAAGGGGAAAAAGTAGCCATCGTAGCCAGTGGGATCATGGTCCAAGAAGCTTTACAGGCAGCAAAACAATTACCATTTGTGCCGACGATTGTCGATATGCATACCATAAAACCAATTGATAAAGCATTGTTATGTTCGCTGGCGAAGGATCATCAGCTGATCGTAACGGCAGAAGAGCATTCTATAATCGGTGGTTTAGGCAGTGCCGTTGCCGAAGTTCTTGCGCAGCAGCCACATGCCTGTGCGTTGCGCATGGTAGGTGTTTTCGATGTGTATGGAGAAAGTGGAACCCCTCAAGATGTCTTGCATAAATATGGCATTGATGCAAAAACTATTGTAAACACGATTTTAACACAACCCTTTCAATAACAAAGATAATTGCATAAACATGTTCTGTGAATGATGAGCGAGGAACATGTTTTCTTTTTAATTAAGATATCCTAAGAACTTTCAGTAGAAATTATGCTAAAATAAAACAGGGTGATTTACATGAAGGATTTTTTTACATATTATACCGAAATCAAGTCAATGGCTGCACCATTTCAGACTTTTTCTATTGCGCACTTGTGTTTTTTATGCCTCATGGGCATCATCATTTATGCGTTGTATCATCGTTACACCACGCTTAACACATCTAACAAACGAAAGTTTCAGATCTATATGGCTTTATATTTTCTAATCGAAGAGGCCATATATACGCTATGGCTCTTACTTAACTGTCATGAACAGGTATGGATTCAGATCTTGCCTTTAGAACTTTGCAGCTGCTGTGTTTATATGAATGCTGCCTGTGTCTTTACACAAAAAAATAGCTTGCGTTTCTTTAGTGGGGTAGTTGGCTTAGTTGCTGGAGGGGTAGCCATGATTTATCCTGCGAATATTGCCGGCTTATATCCAATCGTATCTTATCGCACAATCAATTTCTATATCTTACATGGCGCCTTTCTCTTATTTTCGCTCATTCAATTAAGTGATACTACGCTTTTACAATATCGCTATATGAAGAAAAACTATTTGATTATTTGCTGTATGTTTTCCATCGCCTTTATTGTCAATCTGATGCTGGATACCCAATATATGTTTGTCGGTGTTCCACCGAAAATCGCTTTGGTAGCTAGCTTATATCAGCTGACCGGTATTTTCTTATTTTTGCCGGCGGTCTTAGCCGCTTTGTTTGTCATTCAATGCATTGTTGTCTATCTATTACGTAAAGTATATGGCTATCCAAGCAAAGAAGAAGCAGCATCGTAGAGGAAGTATGCTGTTTTCTTTATCTTTGTCATGTTTAAGGAAAAGTCATCCGTATTGACTATGCACAAAGCGATTCTTATAGTAAAATAAGAAGAAAGAAACAGGAGATTATATATGACAAAACAAAAGGAAACAACATGGAGCCACACAAAGGCATTATTGCCGCAGATACAAGAGGCATACACTGCGATGTGTCGCAATGCTCTTTCAGGCGGCGAAATATCTTTAAAAAAATTTACATTACTGCTCAGCGGTATTTCAGCCTGCCGTAAGACGCCAGGCATCCCAGAGCATATGGGCTATGAACAGATGTATGTGTGTAATGATGAACAGGCGCAAGAAGTGCGAAACCATCTGGATAAGCTTTATGGCATAAAGGATGTGACAAGCTTGGAGGCCTGCTGTGAACATCTGTTTACAACACACCGCGAATATGTTCAATTTTTATCATTTTGGAAAGAACAGCCGATGTTTGATCTTCAAGATCTGCAGCCGGAAGCAAAAACCATGTTTGAGCATTTTCAAAGTTATGCACAGCTTTTTTATCCATTCACACAAGACAAAGGCTTTTATGCTTGGGATGCCAATGAGATCATTGGTCTATATCGCAGAGCGTATGCCTGTCATTTGATTGATGAAGAAGCCTTTTGGAAACGCTGTTTGCCAATTGCCCGCAGGGTGTCTTCCTGGTATGCGAACTGGCAAGAATTTGCCTTAAGCTCTTTATGTGGCGCCTTATATTTTAATTTGCGTAATGGTGGCACGGATGAAGAGGCAGATGGCTTATTCCAGCTGCATATGCGATTGTTGCAGCAGCTGTTGAGTGAAGGCGGTGCTTGGGGCGTACATGGCTGGTATCAGACGATGCCCAAAAAATTTGTGAAGTCCAAGGAAGAAATATTACAATTGCTCCATGATTGGGAAGGCGGAGATGGCTGTATTGCCAGTGACCGCATTTTGGTAGATGGTTGTCGAATCGGTTATATGTATCGACAAGAACCACAGCAGGAATGGGATAGCGGCTGGCGTTTTATGGCTGGTGATGAAACGCAGGAATATCTCGATGATCCTTATCATTGCGGCATTTATAAATTAAATACACTATGTAATTATGACCCGGAAATTCAACCTTTCCTCACAGATGAGGTGGGCAGTGCGTATGCGCGCAAGGAAGATGATTTATTACATAAGATTTCTTCGAAAGAAGCTTAGCTTGTTCTTACGATTCTCTTACAGGCATTGACTTTCTAAAGCAAATTATGCTAGTTATAAAGAGAGGTGTTGAACATGCTGAAAGTATCCCATATCACCATGACAAACAAACAGCGGCATCTGTTAACAGATGTCTCTTTTGTATTACCTGCACATGGGTTTTGTGCCATTACGGCTAAGGAAAAAGAAACCGAAAAGGCCATCAGTTATCTTTTGGCCGGTATGAAACAAGCGGATGCCGGATTTTTACAGTGTGATGAAACAAAGGTAACCAATTTCTCTGTGACGGAAAGAAGCCAATATCGCACAAGCTGTGTGACTAGCTGGTTTGGCGATTTCCTTTTCTTACCATCAGCAAGTGTGAAAGAAAATATTGTTTTACAATATGCATATGAAAAGACAAAGGTGAAACAGGTGCTGCAAGATTGGCAATTATCTTCCATAGCAGAAAAAAGCATTGAAGAAGTCAGCTTTCAAGATAAAGTGAAAACGATGCTTGCCCGAAGTGCTTTGCGTACCTATCGTTCGATCATTTTTTATCCCGATAGTACACCATTTTCAAAAGAGGAGCTGCAAAGCATTTATCAATTGTTAAAAATTTATAGTGAACACATACTGGTCATCGTTGTCGGTGATCCTGCCTGTCATGCCTATAGTGAACGCATCTTGGAATTTCGTGAAGGTATTTTAATCAGTGATAATCAAGCAGATGAAGAAGTAAAAATACAGGATATTCAACAACCTGGTGTAACCATGCAGAAAGAGGGATGGCATGCGATGTTTGAGGAGCAACATCGTCGCTATCGCTGGCCTTATCATGCGTTAAAATTTTTAACATTGATGTCATTGATCCTTGTTTGTATCTTATGGAGCACAACGAGCTTAGATATCGTCAATATTGAGCTAGGCATGCTGCAAAAGGATAAGACGAATTCATTTGTCGTCCATAAGATAGCCCAAGGGGACGATGGGACATTATATCCCGCTTTAAAAACGAATCTATCATCAAAGGATGTTTCAATCTTACAGAAGCATATGAAGGGCAATCTGCTATGTAGTTATGTAGCGGTCAATGCAACCTTTGCTAATGCCTATCTGGAAGGTATTTACGATAAAGAAGCCATACCCTTAGAAAATTATTTGCCTGTGGTGGAGGCAAATACTGCCAAGCAAGCCGGTATCAAAAAACTGCAGGGGCATTATCCTACAACCTTTGATGAAGTTTGTCTTTCGTTGCAAACGGCTCATCAGCTCTTTCATCAAGAGATACCGGCAGAGAAACTGTTGCATATGACAATTTCTTGGTATGGCCTGCCTTTACGGATTTCCGGGGTTTTTGAGGATGAGGATGGGGATAAGACTGCAAATGGCGTTTTAGGAATGCATCTGGGCTATCCCTTGTATGTAAAAAGCGGTTATCTGAAACAACATCCTTTATCGAAGATGAAAAGCTTTCCTTCCAGTAACAAACGCTTATTATATCAAGATCATTTTGTAAACATTCAAGATATTCAGCCGATCGATGTCTTTTCACGTTTTTATAATGGAAAACAGATTGTGTACTACACCCCAATTGCACAGGATGAAATTGTCCTTGATGTAGCCACCGCTATTGAAATGGGGTTCCCTTATGAACGCTATGCAAACGATGAGACAATGAGCTATCAGGAAAAATTGTATGCCTATATTCGCTTTGCTGATGAGATGATCGGTAAACAAATACAGGTACAGGCGTATACAATCGAAGCCACACCAATTAACAGTATGTTGTATCGTAAGAATGTGAAAATTGCCGGTTTCTTATTACCGAGTATGGACATGATGGAAGGAAACGAGCAGGTAAAGGATGCTACCGTGTATATGGATGAAACCGGTTTATCGAATGTCCTGGTGAAAAATGTCCAAATCAAACAGGTAACTTATCAAGGAAACAGTGTGGAGGAAGTAAGAGAGGCATTGCAGTATCTGAATACTAGTAATTTATATGAGATAAGCTTAAAAAATTCTTTGCTGCTGCAAGTTCTAGTCATTGATTTCAAGGAATTGTTCACCTTTTTTGCGATTGCCAGCATCTTCTTTCTAGGAGGCAGTGTACTGCTTTATTTTCTGCTGTTGCATAAAACCATTCAGCATCAGCAACTTGCTTGCAGTGTGTATTATGTTTTTGGTGAGCGAAAGGACGCAATGCGTAAATTATATGAAAAAACCTTCTTAAGAAGATGGCGAAAATATTTGTTTGTAGCTATCTTTATAACGACCATCTTATTGTGGGGCTATATCATATTGATCTTGTTAAAGCTTTCAGCGGATGTCTCACTATTGATGTATTTGTTATTGCCCGCTTGTGTGGGTGGTTTGCTTTACTTCAGCATGCAGCTGGCAACACGATGGTATCTGAAACATTCTTCACTGCTGCTGGATGCATATGCTGAAGAAGTATGATAAAATACGAAGGTATTGGAGGGATGTGTATGAAAGAACAATTTCTGCAGCGGATGAAGGAATATCTGCAAGAGGATTATGAGGCTTATGTAAAAACGTTAGAGGAAGATGCTTATCGTGGGTTGCGTGTTAATACGACAAAGATAAGCGTTGAGGCTTTTTTACAGCTGTCTGTTTGTGAGTGTAAGCCTTCTGCTATCTGTCCTGAAACCTTTTATATTCCACACCAGGAAAAAGGGTTAGGTAATCATCCTGCACATCTTGCCGGTCTGTTTTATATGCAAGAGCCAAGTGCTTCCAGTGCCGTAGAAGTTTTGGATGTACAAGAGGGGGATTGGGTGTTGGATATGTGTGCAGCTCCGGGAGGCAAAAGTACGCAGATTGCCGCGAAATTGCAGCACAGTGGTTTGTTAGTCAGTAATGAAATAGAGGCAAAGCGGGCGGCCGTATTGATGAGCAATATGGAACGTTTAGGTTTTAGTGAATGTATGATTACCAATGCACGTCCCGATGAACTGGCCAAGGAAATGGGCGGCTGGTTTGATAAGGTCTTGGTAGATGCTCCTTGCAGTGGCGAAGGCATGTTTAAAAAACATGCCAAGGCAATGGACGATTGGAGCGTAGAACATGTGGCTTCCTGCGCAATGCGCCAAAAGCTTATTTTAGAAAGTGCTTATGAAACCTTAAAAGAAGAGGGCATTCTTGTATATTCTACCTGCACCTATTCGATGGAAGAAAATGAAGAAGTCATATATGCATTTTTAAAGCATCATGAAGATATGGAATTATTAGATTGCCAGGTTAACTTTGGCAGAAGCGGATTTTCATATCGTGATCTGGATGTGACAAAGGTGCGAAGAATTTTCCCGATGGATCAAGGGGAAGGACATTTTGTGGCTAAGATGAAGAAACATGGTCAAGCCGTCATGTCGCGAAAAAAAGAAGTGGCGGATACAGCCTTGCCAATGTTTGCCCAAGCCTTTTTAAAAAGCCAGCTGGCAAAGCAGCCTGCGCATACGTTACTATTGCAGGATAAGCTATATCTGAAACAAACGCCTTTTTTATTTATAAAGAAAATTCATATCCTGCGCCAGGGCATCTTAGCCGGGGAAATCATGAAAAACCGCATAGAGCCACATCAGCATTTTTATAGCGCAAGTTTGCATCAGGATAAGTTTTTACAGACCTATGATATGCGTGATGAGGAATGTCACCTCTTTTTACAAGGTCATCCTCTATCCGTCAGTGCGTATAAGGGGTATACGGCCTTATTGTGGCATCAGCATCCCATCGGCTTTGCCAAAGGGGATGGCATGGTGTTAAAAAATAAATACCCTAAAGGAATGCGTATTCGCTGATCGAAAATAGAAATAACTTGACCAAATAGGTAAGGATAAATGACAGGAATTTCCGATTGTATCGAGATTCCTTTTTTTATTGCCCTTATGCTATAGCCACAAGGGGAAAGTATGTACGTTCATAACGATATTTCTATAATCGTATGTAAAATTTAGTAATATCTTGTTATGTTTTTCTAAGATATTGACAAAGAATTGACACACGCGCTTATTGATTATCCTGTACATGGGTTAAGCAAAAAGGATCCTGTACATGGGCAATGAGAGCTATAACGAACACTGTTATAGATAAGATGTCTTTTATGAAAATAATGAAAAATGCTTAATGCAAGGTCAATGCGCTGGTATTGCTGAAGCAGCTTTATAAACACAAAAGGCAATGGATAGATGCTGGTAAAAATTGCCCTTCGTTATGAAAATGATCATGGATACAAGCAAATGAAAAACGCTATGATAAGGTCAACATGTCTGGGAAAAAGCAACCGAAACTTAGTGAAAAGATGATCATGGGCTTTGCCTTATAGAATGAAAAAACCTAGTCGAAAGATTATAGGTATTTTCTGGTTGAATGCCATCATGGTATACAAGAAAAAGGCTTAGTTTCGCATAGATGTAGCTCATGGTTCAAATATGTTTATGTTACAAAAAGTGGAAATGGAAGGGAGAACGTATAGATGAAAAATTATGGTAAGAAACTTGTCTCTATGATACTGGTCATCACGATGATCGTTTTAACCTTTCCGACTTTCCTATTTGCAGAAGAGATGAAAACAACAGAGGATTCTCAAACTGTCGCTGATACCAACTATCGGGGAAGTGGAAGAACGAGAATCGCCTTCCATATCCAATACGAAGGAGAGGATGCTTCCGGCTACTATGATAAGATGTGGATGGAAGGCTGGGGCGTCAGCTTTGGAGCATATTATGATTGGAAAGATGCCGATATCAGCAATGCGGCGACCAATATTGCGGCTTTTATGCCTGCCAAAACAGATGATGAAGCACTGTTAGGAACCGATAATGAAGTTATGCCGGATGATGGAAGTACCTACCCAAGTGATGAAGATAAACAACGCTATCAGATATTTGGTGAAGATATTGACGGTGATGGCAATCAAAAGGAACAAACAGTGCTATATGCAAACGCATCTGTAAATGAGGACATCGTTATGGCCTCTATGAGTAAATTGGAAAAACTAGTACGTTCAGATGATGATCGCTTTGGCAGCTTCGATACCGAGGCTACGGTACTTTGTAATCATGGTTATACGTATGAAATCAGCGTTAAAAATGCAACGAAGACATTAAGCGATATTGTTGTTTTTGATCGCTTAGAAGATGCTCCTTTATACCAAGCAGATAACCATTTTGAAAACAATTGGTGGTATGGCAGCTTTACAGGTATCAATGTAAATGAACGAAAAGAAAAAGGTGCTGCTCCAATTGTCTATAACAATGCGAATCGCAATGCGAAAATCACTACTGAAGATGAGGCACCAGATGAGGTCTTAACCGTGGAACATGGCTGGATACGAAGTGAAGACTGGAAACGTGAGCTATCTGAGGTGAAAGCAATTGCCGTGGATATGAGAAAGGATAGGGAAGGAGATCCATTTACCATTAAAGAAATGGGCGCGGTATCCTTTCAGATTCATATGCAATCACCAAAAGAGGACGAATCATTGGATACTGCCAACCATGAGAATACTCATGATAAAAAACATCCTGCCACCTATGCGTATAACGATGCCAGTTTTTATTCTAAGGTCGTTGAAGATCAAAGTGAAGGCACGGTGAATGGAATTGCAGTACGTGTGAAACAGCATCAGCCGGAAACATTGGAAGTTATTAAAACTTTGCAAGGAAAAATACCTGAGAAAAGCAAAGATATGTCCTTTCGCTTTCAGGCAAGCTATGCACAGAAACCATTTGCTACACAGGAATATCAATTGTATAAGAAAACAGGGGATGGTTGGACAGCATGTGGTACGAATCGGGTGTATGCAACAGAAGCAGATGGAAGCTTTTATCTGCATGCAGATGAAAAAGCTGTTTTTCATCTTTTAGATCAATCGCTGATGGAAATCAAAGAAGAGGAAAATCCTTTTTGGAAGGTTGACATCACAGATATAAAGCATGAAGATACCCGTACGATGACATTTCAAAATACGTATCGCCCAGTGCTTTATGCGCAAAAAAAGGTACAAGGACATTCCGATAAAATGGATATCACAAAAGAAACCTTTCACTTTCAAATAAAGGCAGATGATCAGCCACTAGCCAATGCAGAGTATTGGGTAGTTGACAGTATACGAAATGATGGTGGCATACCAATGAAATTGAAAGAGGGCAAAACAGATGCGAATGGACAATTTGAAATAAAAGCAAATGAAATCATAGCTCTCTTTCCCGGAGATGAAGGCATTCGCTATGAAGTAAACGAAATATATCCAGGTAAAGATTGGTTCTGTGAACAAACCAGCGCCAGCGGTATTATGGAAACATTCGGAAATGTTGCAACGATCACAAATCACTATAAATGGAAAGAACTGTATTTAACAAAGGAAGTAAAGCATCAAAATGCAGAGGAATGCAAGAAGGAATTCACATTCGAAGTTTCTTCAGATGATCATTTGTTAACCGGTGCACGCTGGGTCATCTTAAATGAAGATGGATTGGAAAGCGATGTAGAAGGGATCCTTGATGAAAACGGAAGATTTTCAGCAGCATGTGCAGGAAAAATCATTAAGATCGAGGGCTTTACCGCAGGAAAAAGCTACAAGGTAAAAGAAATCGATGATACCGGTTATACGGATGGGGATTATTATGAACCAATTAACGCTACTGCAGAAGGAATGATGCCATGCTATGCTAAGAAAGCCGAAGCAACAATCGTAAATGATTATCTATTACGTCCTCTCCAAATTACAAAGCTTGTCAGTTTTGATCCATCCAAAGTGTCAGAAAGTGAGCAACAGGCTATCGAAACAAGAGAATTTACGATGCAAATTTTAATCGAAGGCAAACCATATGCCGATAAGGAATATCAGATCATGAAAAACGGTATACTGGTTGGTCAGGGTAAAACATCGAACGATGGCTATTTCAGCATTCAGCATCAGCAAACAGTCGTCTTTCAAGATGTGGGCGTTGAAGGAATGGAATATACGATCATTGAAACACCGGATGCCGATTATGAACAAATTTATCCGGTTGATAAAACACCGGCTATAGGGAAATTAGCGGAAAACAGTACGGTCACTTTTGTAAATGGGGATGCCAATACCTTCATGATCGGAAAAGAATATGTGGTCGGCGAAGAAGATAACGGAAGGGGGAATGCTTATTTAGAAGATATCAGACAAAATGCCGAAATTAGAGATAAGGAAAAGGTGCATCTGAAACTGGAAATCCAAGAGCATAACGGGGAATGGGCTGTTTGGCCTAAGGAAACAACAGAAGTACAAGTATTGGATACCATACATCAGACACGAGCGACCTTACTATGGGAAGCCGGTAAAGAAATCCAGATAGAACCATGGAAACGAATCATGATCAATACTTTACCGAAAGATACGCGCTATCGGTTAAGCGAGAGCAGTAAAGATCGTTATAAGCTCTATAAACAGAATGGCGGTTTTATTGAAATCACACCAAAGATAGGGGAATTGGCAAATGTGATTCAACAGCAGCCACTGGCTATTTTACAGAATCAGATTAGTGGAAGAGATCAAACGTCTGCCATTTATAAACGGATGCATTTGGGCAGCGATGAAGTGATGAAAGGAGCCAGACTAGTTTATCGTGTAGATGTATATGATGGAAAAGTATGGAATCCAGCCGCAAATGTAGCATATATTATCGCTGATGAAAAGGGCATTTCAAGTAATCGCATCCAAAGAACACAACGTGATGGTAAGATTAGCATCGAGAAGAGTGCAAATGGATATCCAATCATCTATTTTAGCGAAGCAGATGTAAAAATACAGCCTAGCATCGTCAAAGATGGCACCTATCGAATCGTGGAGTTGATAGAGGAAAGTGATGCTGAATGGGGACAGTTAAGTGGATATGTTGATGCACTGGATGATTGCTATAATGGTCGTATTGATTGCCAGGATGCCGTGGGGTTTGTAAATAGTAATCGCAAGACGGTCATTGAAATTGCGAAAGAAATGGAAAATGACAGTGATCAGGAATTCACTTTCGAGTTACGTCAGGTACTGCGGGCTAGCCAAGAAAACATCACTGATATAAAACAAATCTTGGAAACGCGCAAAGGTGTTCATCTTGCCTATACGGTATATGATAGTGAAACAAATGAAATTGTAGCCAAACGCACCACGCAGGCTACCGGCGAGATTACGATAAAAGCGAAACAATTTGCCAGAATAGAGGTTTGTGATGACACGGTATGGACAGTGAGTGAAAAACAGAATACACCATATGTCGTAAAGGAAATCTCGGGGACAAAAGATAAGACAAGCAAACTATCTGAAAATACCATGTTACTACAAGCTAAGGCACCTGTGATCTTGGCCCAGTTGTCCATAGAAGCGAAAAAGAAATTTTTTCTAAAAGAAGAACTGCTTGATAAAGATGATTTTATCGTAAGGGCAATGTATTCCGATGGAAGTATCAAAACATTAGCGAAAGATGAATATGTAATTGATAAGGATCAAGTACCGACGAGTACAACCTTTGATTTAACCTTTGCTTATGGCGGTTTAAAAGAAACCAAAACATTGCAAACAGCAGGAACTGTGATTTTGACAAGTGAAATGGTGAATAATGGAGTCATTGATGCCGTTTCAGAAGAAAAGGTAATATTAAATCAAGGAGATGTAGTGATTCCGGAAGTCATTCTCGTGAATGACATACCTTGTATTGTCGTTAGCATCGGAGGCAATGCTTTTAACGCAAAACATGAAGTAAAAAGTGTAGTCATGCCAGACAGTGTCACCAGCATCGGTAATGCGGCATTCTACGATTGCTGGCTGAGTGATATTAAGTTATCCAACAATTTGAAAGAAATTATGCCGCAGACCTTCTGGCGAGCCGAGTATATGCTCCACATTACAATACCGGAATCCGTAACTGCTATTCGATACAGTGCGTTCCAAAGCTGTTTGCGTTTAGAAAGTGTTAAACTGCCGGATAATCTTCAGATTCTGGAACAAAGTGCCTTTAGAGGATGCAATGCCTTGAAAGGAACATTGGTTATTCCTAAAAATATCACGGTTATCAATGATTATTTGTTTACGAATTGTATTAATTTAGAAGGCGTTGTACTACCGGATGGGGTAACGGAAATTGGTTCCCAAGCTTTTGCTGAATGTAACAGCCTTGTGAAAATCAATTTACCAGATTCGATGCAAAAGATTGGATATGCGACATTTAATAAATGTACGAGTCTTACACATATCAGTCTCCCTGCAAAATTAAAAGAAATACCGGAAAATGGTTTTGGCTGGTGCTTGGCACTGGAAAGTATAACATTAGCTGAAGGACTGGAAGTAATTGGTACAGATGCTTTTGTACAGTGCACGAAACTAAAAAGTATTGAAATACCTAGCACGGTTACTAGCATTAACAATGCATTTCGATTTACAGGAATCACCTCTTTCTTCATCAAAGGAAAGAGTAAGGATCAAATTGCTGGTGCACCATGGGGATTAAACGCTATGCAAGCTTTAAATATTGTGTGGGAGCTTGATCAATAAACAGCATAAGAGCAATAATCGTATAAAATATGTCAAAATACCATGTGATTTCACATGGTATTTTGACAAATAAGTGATGCATAAAAAGGGTAAGACAAAGAAAAGTTAATAAATTATGGAAAATATAAGGCAAAAGAAATGTCATTTTCATAGTGATGTTTCTTTTTTTTAGAAAAAAGAAGAAAACCTTGTTGTGACGGCAGCATAATCTTTTTTATGCTACGTTCTATACAAAAATAAATCAGACGGCAGATTTAGGCGAAGAAATCGATAACACCGCTCATTTGTCTTTTACAAATGCTGCTGATCAGGATTATGAGAAAGATAGCGATACACCAGAAGTACATACTGGCGGTATTAAAATGATAAAGGTTGATAAGGAAAATTCTGCAAAAGTATTGAAGGGTGCAGAATTCCAGGTTTTTGCATCGTAAGCGGATGCAAAAGCTAAAAAGAATCCAATCAGCATTAATGGTAAAGATACTTTTGTATCAAATGAACAAGGTATCGTAGAAATCTTTGGTTTAGCTTACGGTACTTTAGGTGAGTCATTTGAAGATAACAATAATCGTTCAACGGATTATTGGATCGTAGAGACAAAAGCTCCTATTAGTGATAAAGGTGAACCATATAGCTTATTGAGTGAGCCTTTAAAAGTAACAGTTAATGCTACAAGTCATTTAGATAATCAAAAAATAACTGTATACAATGCACTGACAAATACTGATCTTCTATTTACGGTGGTATTGGTACTATTATCTTTGTTATCGGTGGTATTGCTTTAATTGGTGCAGCAGTAGTATTAAATAGAAAAGGCAGCCGTAAAGCTGTTAAGTAGAAAATCAGGGGATTCAGTTCCCCTCTTTTCTGCTTTATACGAACAAGATGAAAATACGAAAGCTAATAACAACCTTGCTGTTTCTAGGTGGTGTTATTTTACTGGCCTATCCAAACGTAAATGTTTTATTGTCTAATTATGATCAAACCATAGCTGTAAAGAAATACAATGATAAGGCATTGCATTATGATAAAGTAATGGTAAAAAAGGAAATTGATAAGGCAAAGGTATATAACAAAAGCATCTTAGGTACTGAGGTACATGACCCTTTTGTACCTGGAAGTGGTGTGGTTATTCCTGATAACTATAATGACATCATGAATGTTGCCTCTGGTAGTATGGGCACATTGGAGATTCCTTGTATTGATTTAAACTTGCCTATTTATCATGGTGTGGCAGAAAAAGTTATCCGCAAAGGTGTTGGCCATTTACGTGAGACACCATTTCCTATTGGAGGGAAAGGGAATCACACGGTTTTAAGTACCCACCGCGGTTTGCCTGAGGCAAAATTATTTACAGATTTGGATAAAATGGAAATTGGTGATGAATTTTACATTCATATTTATAATCAAGTTCTTGCTTATAAAGTAGATAAGATCATCGTAGTGAAACCTAATAAAACAGAATATTTAAAACCAATTGCCAATGAAGATCATGTGACTTTATTGACCTGTACACCATATGGAATCAATTCACATCGCTTATTGGTAAGAGGAATACGAACAAAGTACATACCAAAGCATAAAGCAATGATAACAAAGAAAACGTGGTCAAAGGAAATAATTATACTGTTAGTGCTAACTGGAGCTTTAGTATTAATGATAGGTTATAAAACAGTTAAAAAAGTAAGGAGTCGTAAAAATGAAAAAATCAGCTAAGTTAAAAAAGATAATGGCAGTATTCTGCTGTATGGTGATGGCAATGGTAATTGCCGGATGCCAGCGTACGGATAAGTCTTCACCAAAAGGGTTGACAGAAGTTTATTTGGAGAAGATGTAAGAAGGAAAATATAAAGAAGCATGTGATATCGTCGGTGCTGAATTTGATCAAAAAAGCTATGATAAGAGTGCTGGTTTGCAAAAAAAACTTATGAAGTTAACTTATGCAAATATGACCTATGAGGTTAATGAAGAAAAAATCAAAGATGATAAAGCAACAGTCAGTGTTAAAGTAAAAAACTTTAATTATATAGATACAATGAATGATGCTATCTATGAAACCATGAAACAAAAAAAAGATGATGAATTCACGAAAAGTGAGTTTACTAAGAAAATGAAAAAAGCAAAACAAAAAGAAGAAACTGTTTTAGTTAACTATCGCAAAGAGAATAAAAAATGGATTTTTGATGGTAGTAATTCTTTGTTGAATGCGGCTATGTTAGGATATTTGAATTCTTAATTGTTAAAATTATTTAGAAATGATATAAATTTTGGTAAATTTATATTGTTTCTTTATATGTTTCATTCATAAGAAAGGAACAGTAAATTATGCAGACGATACACGTTTTTGAAATACAGAAATTAGATGTGATATGTGAAGATAACAGAGGCTTTGATGAGAAAAATTTATGTTTACAATTATTCTCTGATGCCAGTTATTCCATACCTGTACGCAGTTGTGATTTTTTCTATATTTGGAATATGATTACAAACTATCATCCTCGAAGTTATTGTCACAGACGGATTCATGATATACAAGAAAACTACTTTCTGATGTGTATTGATGATAATGCAAAAATACAAAAATTAATTACAAATTTAAAAGAATTGTCTATGTCACAGGTGTATCAAGCATTACTTAACCAGCAATATCGTGGTAATTATTTAAAATGTCTGGAAAATCTAAAGAAAGTGCTCTTAGTATCTTTTCAAAAGGCTTATGATGAACATAAAGGTATCGTATATTACAATGACAATTATAAAGACATATGGATAGGTAAAGGAAGTCATCTTGTGAGATGATTTCCTTTTTCATCTGCGTATGGTAAAATAAGCAGGTAACGAAAGAGGATGATATACATGTTACTGTCAGTGGAACATTTAACAAAGCATCAGAATATAAAACCAATTGTAAAAGATGTCAGTTTTGCGATTGAAGATCATGATAAAATTGCCTTGATTGGTGTCAATGGTACTGGTAAAACGACCTTGTTACGCATCATAGCAGGTCTTGAAACGTATGAAGAGGGTAATATGATACGTAAAAATAATTTACGAATCTCTTATCTTCCCCAAGATCCTGTGTTTGATGAAGAGGATACGATATTGCATCAAATTTTATGTATGGATAAAGATATTAAGGAATTTGAGGCAAAGGCAATTTTAGGAAAACTTGGTATTTATGATACTGCGCGCATTGTGAAGCATCTCAGTGGTGGACAGCGCAAACGTGTTGCTTTAGCAAGAGCCTTGTTACAGCCTTGTGATCTTTTACTATTGGATGAGCCGACAAACCATTTGGATAATGATATGATCGAATGGCTAGAGAAGTATTTATTGCGTTATTCTCATGCTATCTTTATGGTAACACATGATCGTTATTTTTTAGAACGTATCTGTGATAAAATGATAGAAATCGATCAGGCAAACATATATACCTATGAGGCTAATTATTCACAATATCTGGAATTAAAAGCACAACGCGAAGAAATAGCGCAAGCGAATGAGCGCAAACGACAAAATATTTTACGTACGGAACTTGCCTGGATGCGCGCCGGTGTACAAGCCAGAGGAACAAAAAGCAAGGAACGTATTGAGCGGTTTCATAAACTTAATGCGATAGAGAAACCGAATGAACAAGCGAATATAAAATTAGATGCTATAAGTTCTCGCTTAGGTAAGAAAATTATCGAATGTGAAAATTTATCTAAGGCGTATGGGGAACACTTCTTGTTTCATGATTTTTCTTATCATCTTCAAAGAAATGACCGCATTGGTATTTTGGGCGCGAATGGGTGTGGAAAGACAACCTTATTGAAACTATTGGCAAAAGAATTGGCTCCAGATAGTGGCGAAGTGATACACGGAGATACGGTTAGAATAGGCTTCTTTAAGCAAGGATATGAAGAAATGGACATGTCTATGCGCGTATTGGATTATATACAGGAAAGCTCGAATGCCATTACGACCATAGAGGGAACATATACAGCTTCGCAAATGCTGGAACGATTCTTGTTTGATGCCAAAGCGCAATATATGCCAATTGGGCGTTTATCCGGTGGTGAACGCAGACGGTTATATTTATTAAAGGTATTGATGCAGGCACCGAATATCTTGTTTTTGGATGAACCAACCAATGATTTAGATATTCAGACCTTACAGATTTTGGAAGATTATCTGGATACATTTAACGGGGCGCTTATTACGGTGTCACATGACCGTTATTTCCTTGATCGTATTTGTGATAAGCTGTTTGTATTTAAGTCAGATAAAACGATACAGCAGTTTTTGGGTGGCTATAGTGCCTTGATGGAACTAGGGGAAAAGAATACAGTTTTAGATAAGAATGAAAAAGCAGTGAAGCCAAAGGTAAGTCCGCGACTAACCAGTAAAGAGAAACAGGAACTGGAAATGATGGATGAACATATGGAAAAGCTGCAAAAACAGATCGAAGCGATTGACGAGCAAATGGAGATGGATACACAAGATTTTGTGAAATTACAATCTTTAAGTGAAGAGCGGGAAGCCTTGGAAACCAAGATGGAAGAATTAATGGAACGCTGGGAGTATCTTAGTGAAAAACAGCAGGCAATCGAAGATTTAAAAAAAGGAAAAAGCAGATGAAGCGCGATCGTTTGTATGGAATCACGATATATTTGTTAAATCATGGGCGTACCAGTGCCAAAACATTAGCAGAATATTTTGAAGTTTCAGTGCGCACGATTCAGCGGGATATGGATGCCTTAAGCATGGCGAAAATTCCTATTATTGCTTATTCCGATAGTGATGGCGGCTATGAAATACAAGAAGGTTATCGCTTGGATGAACAATGGGTGAATGAGGAAGAGTTTTCTATGATGGCTACTGCATTGCAAGGTTATTCCAGCGCAATGGGAGAAAATCAGGTAGTTGACTTATGTGAAAAGATAGAACAGCTCTCAAAAGATGATTCCCATATCCTGTTAGATTTTAGCGTTTTACAGGAACATCCGTTCATACATCAGCATTTGCAAATCATTAAAACAGCCATGCAGAAACATTGTTGCTTACGCTTTATGTATACAAATGCGCGTAATGAACGAAAAAAGACAGTGGCAGATGCCGCCGGATGTATGTATAAATGGTATGCTTGGTATATGATTGCCAAAACGCAAAAAAGGCTATCGTATGTATAAGTTAGTGCGTATGGAAGATATTGAACTCGTTAAGGATATGCAAGCGCAACCGCATCCTGCATTACGTGAAACTATCGCGTCTATGCATGATGAGAAACATCAACAGCCGATGATAGAAATTCGTTTGCGTTGTGATAAAGCAAAGAAACTATCGATTTTGGAATATCTGCCGGGTGAGATTTTGCGGGAAGATAAAAAAACTTTCTTATATCGCTTGTATGTGCCTAAAGATGAGCATTTCTGGTATGCGAATCTGTTAGCCTTTGGCGATAGGATTGAAGTGTTACAGCCAATAACGTTAAGAAAACGTATCTATGAAGACAGTAAACGATGGATATAACTTTATCAAGAACTATGACATACTGTTGTCGTAGTTTTTTTGTTATGATATAGCTATACAAGTCTTCTGGTAATATGTCAATAAGAAATTTGAAATAAATCAGAAGAAAAATAAGGAAGTGATAAAAAAAGGGCTCACTAAAAAGAACTCAGAAAAGAGAAAAAACTTTTAGATTGTTTCGCAGCGAATGAAAAGAATGGGATTGTTTATCATAGAGAAGGTATTTTTGGTGATTATGATGTGTTTGATGATGTTGAAGAACTGATACAATTTATTTTAATGGGGAAACGTGGATAAAATAGAATAGAAAAAGCTGCTCATGACAAGTGTGAAGATAGCTCTTGTCATAGGGCAGCTTTATGTTATTGCTCTACAGTGTTGTGTTCTGCATCCCATTCCATGATAACTTGTTCTAATACTTCAGCAGCAGTAGCAACTGTATTCTCACATTTTATTTCTTTATTATGAAATACCGGTTTGATTTGCGCACATAGGCGAGAACCCATGCGTTTCTGAAAAGCGATGACCAGCTTTTGCGTCAATGGGCGCATATCTGCATAATCATGTGCTTTGGTTTCTACATAGCGAGAGCTGATGACACAAGCTGCACCGCTGAGGGCACCGCAGACATCCCCGATTTGAAAACCTCCCCCAAAAGCGGCGGTCATATTCATGTCCTTGTCATGTAGCCCCAGATCATAGACCTCATTTCCCGCACGAAGGATACTTTCTGCACAGTTATATCCCATACGATAATACTTTATAGCAACTTCTTTTAACATAAACCAATTTCCTTTCTCTTCATACGAATTAATTTTAGCATGCTTGTTTTTCGTGTCAAGAAAGGGATGTGAAATTCATGCATTACCATTTGTTTTTATTTGTTTTATAAGCGAATTGACGCAAAAAGCGCAAGATATTTCTTATTCGATTTGCCAATCAATAGGTGTTTGTCCATGCTGTTTTAGAAAGTCATTGGTTTTGGAGAAATGCCGACAGCCAAAGAAACCATAATCCGCACTAAATGGGCTAGGATGTGCACATGACAGAATAAGATGTGCCGGGTTGGTGATAAGTGCCATTTTATTTTTGGCATTGCGTCCCCATAAAAGGAAGACGATTGGTTCTACGCGTTCATTTAACTTTTGAATAATCGCATCGGTTAATTGTTCCCAACCATGATTGGCATGAGAATTCGCCTGTCCACCGCGAACGGTTAACACAGTATTTAACAATAATACGCCCTGTTTTGCCCATTTCGTTAATTCTCCATGAGTAGGGATGTTACAGCCAACATCGTTTTTTAATTCTTGAAAGATATTTTGTAAAGATGGAGGAGGAGTAACCCCTTTTTTAACGGAGAAGCATAAGCCATGCGCCTGTCCTTTGCCATGATATGGATCTTGTCCTAAAATAACAACCTTAACACAGTGATACGGTGTATATTTTAAAGCGTTAAAGATATCATACATGCTGGGGTATACCGGATGATGATTATATTCATATACTAAAAATTTGCGGATGTTCTGGTAATATTCTTTCGCAAATTCATCTTTTAATATTTCGTCCCAATCATTGCCAATATGTACCATAAAAACACCTCTTTCCTCTTTATTTTACTCTATGTGTATCATGAAGTAAACGTTATCGAGAAGAAAATAAGGGAAAGCAACATTCTGTTGCAATTTCTACTCATTTTGTTATGAATTGTTATATAATGAACTAGAACTTGCGAAAAGCTTAGGGGGTTATGATGGAAACTTTATTATTGCAAAAGCTGGCCGAACAGCTGCCACTTGAGACGATGGTTGAACATGATCATGAGGTACGTAGTGCATATTTACAAAAAACATTACGTTTCTTACATCTTATAAAAAAGGCCGATATCTTAACTGTGGAAGAATATACATATTTATATAAGTTACGTAATAAAATTAATGATATTTGGCGTAATTATTTAAAGGGAAGGATGAATACTGCTTCTTCTCAGATGCAAAATATGTTGCAGTGTTCCTTTCATCATCAAACATATGAGATGATGTTTGAGCGTATACAGCAGCTTCCCAATGTATTATATCGAGGAAGAGTATCTTTAAAACCACTGCTTGATCGTCAAGAATTCTATCATATCCCTTTTACAAAACGCTATTTGATTCAGAATCAGCGCTATTCTATCACGGGGATACCTTGTTTATATCTGGCTGGCAGTCTTCTTTGTATGTATAAGGAATTGGCAAAAACCAATATATCCTATGGTGAATTTCGTCCTTTAAAAGCGTTTTCTTTATTGGATGTAAGTGTGTCCTATCCACAGATGGAAAAAAGAAGATATTCGCATGAACAATTGTTTGCCTTTTTATGTACCATGCCATTAAAATATGCCTTATCCATATGGGCAAAGGATAATGAAAACCATGCCTTTAAGAGTAATTATGTCATATCACAACTGTTAACAGCTGCCGTTTATAATAGGAAGACCGATATCGAAGGTATCTGTTATGCATCTGGTAAAGCCAATGGATTGCCTTATGAACAACGCTTGAATTATGTTTTTTTGCCAACGTTTCAAAATTTGGGACAAGCATATGATGAGGAACTCATGCATAGTTTTCAGATTACAGTTGTAAAGAAGGAAAAACAAAAAGTATAACAGTATGCATTTCTACACAAAAAGAAGTCACCACCTGTGATTTGATCTGGTTTTGACTTCTTTTTTATTTTATAGGTGCATATTCTTATAAAATACAATGTATTTATCGTGTCTCATATGCATATGCCTGTTGTTTGGCAGCTGCACTTTTTTCTTCTTCGGCTTGGGCAAAGCGAGCCGTTAGACGCGCATTGCTTAACATTAGCTTTAAACGATTTTCCTGATTTACACGTGTCGCGCTTGGGTCATAATCAACGGCAACGATATTGGCATTTGGATAGATATTTTTGATTTTACGTGTCATGCCTTTGGCAACAATATGATTTGGCAGACAGCCAAATGGCTGACAACAAACGATATTAGAAACATTACTTTTGATTAAGGCAACCATCTCACTTGTTAACAGCCAGCCTTCTCCCATCTTAGTACCACGGTTAATGATGCCTTCGCTGCTTTCCATAACTTCTTGAAAGGTATCGGGTTCACGGAAGACACCTTGTTGACGAATGGCTTTGATGGCTTTCATCTGTAAATGCTGAATATAACGACTGGCCATGGCAACAAAGCGATAGCTTTTGCGGCTGCGATTATAATATTCATGGTCAATGACCGTATTTTCCAGGCAATATAAACCGAAATCAAGAACTCCGGATACGACTGGTTCACAGCCTTCCTTGATCAAGAAATCTTCTAATTCATTATTACCTAGAGGGGCATATTTCATATAGATTTCTCCGACAATACCCACTTGAATTTTCGGTGTATTCTCACGTTCAATAGCCGCAAATTCCTCTAACATCATTACATAATTGTGATGAAGCTTTAAAAAGGAAAGAGAATTAAATTGTTCACTGATACGGTTGATCCATTTTTGGACAAGTGCATCACTTGCACCGGCATGCCGTTCATATGGTTTACATTGATTTTTTATCCACATAAGCATATCTCCATATAGAAAACCATATAATAGTCGTAGTAGCATACTGCCTGTCAATTTGAATCCACTATTTTTTTCTAACTTGGAAAAATTAACGGAAATGACAGGTACATGGCCAAAACCAGCTTGTTTTAGTGCCTTTCGCAGCAAATGGATATAGTTAGAGGCACGACAGCCGCCACCGGTTTGGGTAATGGCCAAAGCAATGTGATCGGTATCGTAGTTTCCTGATTTTAAGGCATCGATCATTTGACCGATGACCAACAATGCCGGATAGCAAGTATCGTTATGCACATTTTTCAATCCTTCATCAATGATCTGTTGTCCTTTGGTCTGTAACAACTCCATCTGATAGCCGTTTTGGCGAAAGATGTTTTGTAAAAATTGAAAATGTATCGGCAGCATCATGGGCACAAGGATTTTATGTGTCTTCTTCATTTCTTTGGTAAATTCTACACGGTTCATGAATTTATCCCTCCCTTTCTTCCATTGCCGCCAATAAGGAACGGCAGCGAATCTTCACGGCACCAAGATTATCAACTTCATCAATCTTGATCTGTGTATATAATTTATTGTGACGACGTAAGATATCTTTTACTTCATCTGCGGTAATCGCATCGATGCCACAGCCAAAACTGACAAGTTGAATGAGTTCCATATCGTTTTGCGTCGTTACAAACTGTGCCGCATTATACATGCGAGCATGGAAGGTCCATTGATTTAAGACATGGATACTTGGGCGTTGCGATTGTTTTGGAATACTGTCTTCGCTAACGACAACAAATCCCAAATTGCTTAATAAACGATGAATGCCATGATTGATCTGCGGATCGACATGATAAGGACGTCCCGCTAATACGATCGTCTTACGATGATGCGTCTGCGCAAAAGCTAAAGCTCTGGCACCTTCCTGTTGGATCTTTTGTTTAAATTCTTCATAGGCAACATACGCATGAGAAGCAGCTGCCGTAATTTCTTTATAAGTGATATCCATATCCTGTGAGCGGAAGTATTCAAAGATTTTTGTTTCAAAAGTATGACGATCTTCCAAGTAAACATAAGGATAAAGGAAGGTGATGCCTTCTAAATCCATATTGCCTTCAATGACTTCAGGGTAATAGGCAACTACTGGACAGTTGAAATGGTTATCGCTCATCTGCTCATCTACATTGTAACTCATGCAGGGATAGAAAATCGTATCAATACCTTTATCAATCAAGGATTGAATGTGTCCATGCACTAGCTTTGCTGGATAGCAGATGGTATCAGAGGATATCGTATGCTGTCCTTTCGCATATAAGGCTTTGCTGGAACGATCACTTAAGACCACCTCAAATCCTAAATTGGTGAAGAAGGAATGCCAGAAGGGAAGGTTGTCATACATGTTTAACACAAGCGGAATCCCGATTTTTCCACGAACACCGCTGATTCCTTTGCATTTCAATAGTTCTTCATATTTGAAATCATAGAGATTAGGAAGTTTTTCTTTATTGGCACGACCAATGATCGGACGTTCACACTTATTACCGGCAATATGACGAGTGCCATTCGCAAATGTATTTATGGTCAGATTACAGTGGTTGGTACATAAACCGCAGTTGCTGGCTTGTGAGGTATGTGTAAAGTTTTCTAGTGCGGTTTTATCGAGTATGGAAGAGGTATTAGCATGTTTTTGTTTCGCGAGTAAGGCAGCTCCATAAGCCCCCATCAGATGGGCAATGCCTGGACGAATGACATGACGGCCTAGTTCTAATTCAAAGCTGCGCAATACGGTATCGTTTAAGAAGGTGCCACCTTGTACAACGATTTCTTTTCCGATTTCTTCGGCACTTTTTGCACGAATAACTTTATACAATGCATTTTTTACGACGCTGATACATAAGCCGGCGGAAATGTCTTCCATGCTGGCACCATTTTTCTGTGCTTGTTTCACACTGGAATTCATGAAAACGGTGCAGCGTGTACCTAAGTCAACCGGATGCTTTCCATGCAATCCCATCCGAGCAAATTCTTTGATTTCATACCCCATACTCTTCGCAAAGGTTTCAATGAAACTGCCGCAGCCACTGCTGCAAGCTTCGTTTAATAAGATATCGTCAATGGAATTGTCTTTAATACGGAAACATTTCATATCCTGACCACCGATGTCGATGATAAAATCGACGTTGGGATTGAAATGCTTCGCTGCCTGATAATGGGCCATGGTTTCCACAACACCGATATCCAAATGGAAGGCATGTTTCATCAATTCTTCACCATAGCCGGTAACGGCAGCATGACTTATGGTAATGCGATCTTCCATCAAGTCATAAATCTGCAATAATTCTTTTTGAATAACATCGACCGGGTTGCCTTGGTTATTGGCATAGCTTTCGTACAGAATGTTATCTTCTTCATCAATGAGGACAAGTTTGGTTGTCGTACTTCCAGAATCGATCCCCAACCATGCCTTTCCTTGATACTTATGAATATCTTTTCGATCTACATGGGCATTGGCATGACGTTGGACAAATTCTTGATAGTCTTGTTCACTGGCAAATAAAGGAGGCAGACCGTCATTTTTGACTTTTTGTTGTGCCATCGTTTTCATTTTATGCAATAGCTCTTCATACGTATAGAGCACTGTCTCATTATCCGCATATACCGCACTTCCTAATGCCACAAAATAAGGTGCTAAAGCGGGGAAGTTTGCCTCATCTTCATTAAGGTGCAAGGTTTCTTTAAAACGCTTTTGTAATCCTTTTAGAAAATGCAGAGGCCCTCCCAGAAATAAAACATTGCCTTCAATGTTTCTGCCTTGTGCCAATCCGGCAATACTTTGATCAACGACTGCCTGAAAGATACTGGCAGCTAAATTGCTTTTTTCAACACCTTGATTGATTAAAGGCTGAACATCACTTTTCGCAAAGACACCACAACGTGAGGCAATTGGATATAGGGTCGTATATTGCAACGATAGTTGATCCATCGTTTCCAAATCAACATCTAACAAGGAAGCCATTTGATCAATAAACGCTCCGGTACCACCGGCACATGTCGAGTTCATTCGTTCTTCTAAAGCGCCTTTTAGAAAGATGATCTTGGCATCCTCACCACCTAATTCAACGACTACATCCGTAGTTGGATAATATTTCTTGACCGCCTGTGCTGTCGCAAATACCTCTTGTACAAAGGGAAGCTGAGCTCCACTTGCCACCCCAAGACCGGCGCTTCCGGTAATGGCTATGGCAATTTTATGACCAAGCAACAACGGTTTTAATTCTTCTATCTTCTCAACGCTCATTTCGCGTACCCGCGATTTATGGCGTTCATAGCTTTTATAGATGATTTCATCTTGTTCATTTAATAGAACGGCTTTTAATGTAGTAGATCCTACATCAATTCCTAATTTATATGTCATGGAAATCCTCCTTACAAATACATGCGCTCAATCATTTTCAGCAGTACCGGTTCTACGCTGTCCATCGTATCAGGCTGCTCATAAAAGATGGCGTGAAAACTAATGACGCCAATCATCTCCATCATCAGCATAAAGCGATTCATGGCATCTTTTCGACTCTCTTTTTCCTGATGAAAGCATTGTAAGAAAGCATCCAACTTTTCGATATGGGCTAAGACTTGTTCTCGATGCTTATCACAGTCAAAGATGGAGGTGATGTTTTTTTGGATCATCTTTAAGATCTTTGGATTATGGCGATAAAAGGAAATTAGCTCATTGGCAAATGCATGGCGCCAATCCATCATACCCTGACGGCTTTTCTCATATGATGCATTCATCAAATCATTCAAAGCTTTGCCATGTTTTTCAGTCAGGATCTGGGAGATCAGTTCTTTTTTATCTTTATAATATATGTAAAAGGTGCCTTTTGCGACATTCGCACGCCGCACGATATCATTGACACTGGTTGCCTCTACGCCTTGTTCGCTGAATAAGGCAACTGCAGCATTTTGAATACGGCTGCGTTTGTTTAACTCTTCCATATATTCACTTCCTTTTTTCATACATGTAACTAGTTTACCCCTTTAGTGACCACCGGTCAATAGATTTGATTTAATTTTTACCTGAGAGTGATATCGGTAAGTTTATGAAAACGTTTTCGCATAAATTTTAATAATTTATGTTTTTTTTCTTTACAACGTAACAATGTTTTGTTAATATATAGGTGTAATAAAACAATGTTACACTAACGGCAGAGAGGTGGCTGATATGTATGAAATGCAACAAGCAGATGTATGCCGAAAATCTATCGATCAAAAAGCTGCATTTATTGAACGAGCAATATCATCTGGAGTATTACAAAATGACAATGAGAAGAAGGTGAAACGACTATGGAGATTTCAAAAAAAGATTTATTAAAAGAAACCGGTATTTCTTATGGACAGCTATATCGTTGGAAACGCGAAGGTCTGATACCGGAAAGCTGGTTTGTGAAACGTCCTAGTCCCACAGGACAGGAAACCTATTTCCCGAAAGAACGTATATTAAATCGGATCCGTGCAATTCAACAGATGAAGGATACATATTCTTTAGAAGAATTAGCGAAGATGCTGACTCCTGAGGTTAGTAATCGCATGTTTACAGAAGAAGATCTGGAAGAATTCAGCGAGATTGATATTGAGGTGGCCGCCCTGTTTATGGATGTAATGGAAAAGGATTGCTTTTCCTTCTATGAGATTTTGGTGATGATGGTCATCAGTGAATGGAATCAGGAATATGCATTTTCCCAAAACACGCGGATGGCATTGATTCAATCCAGTGCCCATGCGTTAACGCATATCCACTCACATGAATGGCGAATGTTACTTGTGCAGGTACAAGAAGATCATTACGTGCTCGCTTTACAAGAACCTGCAGCATCCACCAATCAGGATGTCTGGTATTGGCTTGATGAGCGTATGAAAATCTTGCGAAGTGTATCATTACAGGAATTGAGTTCACAAATGAAAGTAAAGTATAAGGAAACGTTTGCGTTTACCTTTGATGAGGAGGTCGTTTCATGAGCAAGCATGCAAAAAATATTATCTGGGGATTGTTGTTAATCGCAGTAGGTGCTGGCTATTTAGGAGAGTTATTTGAACTGTGGAAGTTTACCTTATTTTTCCCCGGCTGGTGGAGTCTGTTTCTGATCTTACCTGCCTGCATCAGTCTGTTAAAATACGGTATTCAATTTATGATGCTGATGGTATTAAGCTTAGGAGTATATTTTCTGGCAGATGCGAATCACTGGATTGATTTTCGTTTAAGCGTGCCCCTAGTGGCAGCAGTTGGCTGTATCTGTGCAGGGTTACATTTATTATTCGCAAGGAGGACAAAATGGTATGAGTATGGATGTAAGGATTGATGGTTTTGGAACAATTACCGAAGGAGAATATGATCGTATCAAAATTGATGGTATGGGAAAGATAAACGGCAATATCAAATGTCATATGATTGATATAGATGGCACTTGCAATGCAGAGGGCAGTATTACGGCGGAGCAAATGGATGTGAATGGAATGCTGAAGGTTGCCAAAGATATCAGAGTGAATAAGTTGGATATCGATGGCATGGTAAAGTCAGAAAATGGTAAAGTTTATGCAGATGATATACGCGTAGATGGCATGTTAAAGAATAACGGAGAAGTGAATGCGGATAAGGTCATTATCAATGGCTGTGCCGTGTTGAATGATTTGTTTGGTGATGAAGTGGTCATTAATTTTGCCAGCGGTATTTTAGGCGTATTTGCCTTTGGCTTTGGCAAGAATTGGGGAAAAACAAATCATGCGAATACAATTGAATGTACAACATTGCGAGCAAGTAATATTCGAGCTAATTCTATTTCCGCAACGGATATTGTTCTACAGGGAGGCTGCGTAGTTGATTATGTGCATTGCAATGGTACATTGCGCTATGATGCAACCTGCCGTATTAAGAAAATCGAAGGCGATTGTATACAAAAACGTATGTAAACACGTTTCATGCAAAGGAATCCCATTGTTTGGTCAAACAAAGGATTCTTTTCTTTTTTATAGGATGTTTGAAAAAGTCTTTAATCGTTATCAAAGATTTTATTTTATCATTAAGCAAGTTGCGGTAAGGATAGAGAAATGAAAGAATAACGCTTTATCGATGCAAATTGCTATAAACTACAGTTGATGTGAAAGGATCATTTGATAAAACAGTTGCGATAAAGAAGACATCTTTGCTACCTAGGATGTATGTCATATCGCAAGCACGCAGGCACGATTTGGAAAATTGCTGCATCGAAGCAGGAAACATTCCCATAAAAACCTCTTCTATGCTATAATGCTGATGATAACGAGTGAGGGTTTTATATATGAAAATAGAAAATGAAACTTATAAAATATTGATGGTCATTGCAGGAGGCTTTATTTTCGCAGCGGGTGTTAACTTATTCATCGTACCTTTAAATTTATATAGTGGCGGAGTGATCGGTATTGCCCAGATCATTCGAACGATTATAATACAATATGCGCATATCTCATTGCCTGCCAACTTTGATGTTGCCGGTATCATCAATTTCTTGATGAATCTGCCATTATTTATTTTGGCATATCGCAGCATTTCTCGAAAGTTCTTTGTGAAGACGCTTTTGTGTGTCATTGCACAAACACTTGCTTTTAGTCTTATCTTTATACCGGAAACACCTATCCTAGACGATGTGCTTGCCAGCTGTTTGATAGGGGGCATCATCTGTGGCTTTGGTATTGGTATTGCATTGCGTAGTGGGGGCAGTGGAGGAGGACTGGATATCTTAGGTGTTTATTTTACGCGAAAATTTGCCAATTTCAGTGTGGGGAAATTATCGATAATAGTCAATGCTTTTGTCTATCTGTTATGTGCTTTCCTTTTTGATGTGCCTACGGCGATCTATTCTATCTTATATATGACCTGTTTTTCTTTAGTATTGGATCGCACACATTATCAAAATATTAATATGACTGCAATGATTTTTACTAAGAATCAGGAAATTCAAGAAGCCATCATGAAAGAAACAGGAAGAGGTGTAACCTATTGGGATGGTGCCGGGGCTTATACGAAAACACAGACACGCATCCTTGTGACAGTGATAAATAAATACGAAGAACATCAGATTCGCCGCATTGTTGCCTCTTTTGATCCAAATGCCTTTGTGATTTTTAATGAGGGTCCTACGGTGAGTGGCAATTTTGAAAAGCGATTATAATCATCTTTTATGAAGGTAAGTAAGTTATGACAAATACAATAGATGATAAACAGTTATCGGCTTTATTGCAAAGCATCAAATTGAAATGATGAGGTTATTTCGTGTATACTTAAAGAGATACACACAAGGGAGTGAGTGATATGAATACAATCGTAGAAGTACGTCATGGAGCAATTTCTTTTAAAGAGACAAAAGCTTTAAAAGATGTCAGTTTCTCAATCAAAGAGGGAGAAATCTTCGGTTTTCTGGGTCCAAGTGGAGCCGGTAAAACAACAACGATCAAGCTGTTAACAAATCAGTTGAAGCCAAATCATGGAACGTTTTTGATCTTAGGGAAACAAGTGGATGAATTGCAGGATGAATTATATCAAAATATCGGTGTCTTATCCGATAATAGTGGTTTATATGAAAAATTAACAGTGTATGAAAATCTAAAGATTTTCGCCGATCTGAAGAAAATTTCAACATCGTATATTGATGAGGTTTTGCAGAAGACAGGATTGTATGAAGCAAAGAAGAAAAAGGTTGAGCATTTGTCAAAAGGGATGAAGCAACGCTTATTATTTTCACGTGCTATTTTGCATAAACCTAAGATCTTATTTTTAGATGAACCTGCCAGTGCTTTAGACCCTGCCAGCAGTGAGGCTGTATATGAGATGATTTTTGAATTAAATCGCCAAGGTACGACGATTTTCTTAACGACCCATAATATGAGTGAAGCCGATTTGTTATGTCATCGTGTGGCTTTTTTAAATGAAGGGGAAATCAAAGAAATGGGAAGTCCAGATGAATTAAAATTAAAATATGCCAAAAATGAAGTTGTCATTTTGGATGATAAAGGCAATAAATACCATACAACAAAAGATACAGCAAGTCTGATGAAAACATTGGCAGCAATACAAGGCAATATTTTGCGTATAAATTCGGTAGAGCCTGATCTGAAAACAATTTTTCTTGATGTGACAGGGAGGGAATTATAATGAAACTGCGAATGCATACATTAGCTGTGCTAATCAAAAAAGACTTTCGTTTAATGTTTACGAATAAGAATATGCTGATCATGATCTTATTACCGATTGGCTTTGCTGTGTTATATCAGACCATATTTGGGGATGTTAAAGAAGCAGGAATGCCGAGTAACTTTGTTTTAACTTTATGCGAATTATTGAATCTTTCCGCTATTCCACTTACCGGCTTGGCAATGATGGTAGCAGAAGAAAAAGAAAAAAATACCTTGCGTGTCTTGATGCTGAGTGATGTGTCAGCGCTTGAATATATTTTTAGCAAGATTATTTCCGTACTTGTCTTAATGGAACTCATCACAATCGTGATCTTCTTTATCACGGCAACGCAGCTTTCTTATTTGCCAATGTTTCTTCTGGTAACGACAGTGACTTCCATTTCCATGCTGTTGTTTGGTTCGGTTGTCGGATTGCTGTCGAAGGATCAGATGTCTACCAGTACCTTATCAACACCATTGATGATTCTGTTTTTGATACCACCGATGTTTCAGAATATGAATGAAGTGATTGATAAGATTGCCAGTATCGTACCGACAACCAGAATGATGGCGATTATTAATGATGCGATGAATGGTATGAGCATCTTAAGTCAAGAACATTTGCTGGATTTTGGAATTATTCTTGCCTGGATTCTCTTAGGTGTTGTGACATTTGCCATGATGTATCGTAAAAAAGGTTTTGATAACTAATGAAAGTGAACTTTTAACAAAATCATAACTTAACCGGGTTGTTTAAGGATGAACACTATGTAGGATGCCTTTGGATCGGTCTAGGCGAAAAAAATCGTAGTGGAAACGAAGAAGCCTTTTACTGTTAAAGCAGAACAGAGCTGCTTTATTCAAAATGAGGATCAGATATTCGTGCATATCAAGTAGTATACAAGCCTTAAAAAATTGCATGTGTATTCGATAACAAAAGAAGATTGCCTACGCTTTTAATTTCACCGAGCAATCTTCCTTTTCTTTTTGTTTATCTTTTACTGCAATATTCATTTTTCATACATACGATACTGATTCTTACCGTTTTCTTTTGCCTCATAGAGTGCTTTATCCGCATTGTGATACAGCGAATCGAAGTTATCCAAATTGTGTATTGTCACAGCTACGCCGATGCTGGCGGATATTGTGTAGTGGCATAATCCTTGGCGTTTTGCGTTATGATAGATGTTCACAAGTGCTTCTGCTTTGGCTTGTGCTTCTTGCTTGGACGCAACTGCTTGTAAAGTGACAAATTCATCACCGCCGATACGACCGATGATTGCATCCTTTGGGAATTGATTTTTTAAGATATTAGCAAAAGTTACGATGACTTCATCTCCAACTGCATGACCATAGGCATCATTGATATCTTTGAAATTATCAATATCTAAGATATAGAAAGCATAATATTGATCAGTGTTTTGCATCAGTTTCTGTTGGATATAAGAACGAGTAGCGGCTTTGTTATAAAGGGAAGTCAGAGAATCACTTTCCATTTTCTTCTTCATGAAGAGTTCTTTGCGTTTTTCTTCATCAATATTTTGGCGATAAACAAACATACGAATGGACTGGTCATCATCCCAATAAAAGATCTTAACGGTAATACGCATCCAATAGTAATTGTTGTCATTCCCATTATTGATCATAAAATCATATTGCGTAGACGTAATGCCTTCCTCATATAGCTGTAAGATATGCGCAGGATCAAAGACTGTCAAATAACCAGCTCTAAATTCCGGTTTGATTTGTTTTTCAGCAATGATCTTTAAAGATTCATCATAAGGAGTCTTTCGAGGAATGCCCTGGCTATAGAAATAGTCTTCGGTAGCTTCACTGGCAGCACAGTTATGGGTCACATCAATTTCATAAATAGTATCATAAATCTGTTCGGTTTGCTGTTGGAAGATGGATTGATGTTTCATTTCTGTTTCCAGAGTTAAATGAATCAACTTCTTGTTATACTTGCGTACGATATACGTAATAACTCCTAAGACAAGAATAATAACCATCAAAATGATAGTAAAACCAATGCCTAACTGCTGATGCATGGAATGCTCTAATTGTGCTGTATCGCGATCAATCAGCAATTGCCATTGTATAGTATTCAAAGGTTGCCGGATAAGATAACCGCTGTAAGGTTTTTCGCTGTACCAGAAAGAAACACTCTCTTCCTTTTCCTTCATTAATTTTGGTAAGAGGGTTTCATAACGTTTGTTTTGTGCTAACTTTTGTTTTTGATAACCGGAAATATTCGTAGAGAGTTGAATGGTGCCGTTTGCATCAATCAAAAAAGCTTTCACATTAAATTTTTTCTCATATTGCTTCAACAGCTCTTGCAGATGTTCAATGCGAAAACCAACACCTATAACGCCAATTATATGCTTATTAACATCTTTTAGCTTACAATTGATAAACACGGTAATCTCATTTTTCTTCGCTTCATCATTATCAATATTAATGCTGTAATCATCTTTGCTGTTAAGGAATTCATAATACCAGGTGTTTTCCGGATTATCTTTTGTAAGGATTCGATCAATGCCATCAAAATGATAATAGCGTTTTGTTTTGGTAGATACTAAAAAGACGGAATCAAAATTGTATTTCACTTTATAGGCATGCAAATAATCTGTGATTGTTTTTACAAAGTTAGCATCATCTGTAAGCGCATTTTCATTTTTCATATGCTGCATTAAAAAGGTATCATTGGCCATGGTTAAGGAGATGTTGATAGGTTTTGTAAATAGTGAATCTATTTTATGATAGATGCTTTCACTACTCAGATCCGAAATATGTTCGATATCTTTTTTTAGCATGGTATGATTACTGTTATAGCTGACAAAGGAAGTAATCAAGTAACCGATTATAATGATAATACAGATAAATATATTTGTTTTTGCAAGTATATGTTTTTTCATAAGAACCCTCTTAACTCTTTTTCATTATTATACGCTCATTTTCTTTACATTTTAAAAAATATCGAAATCTTTTTGAATTTATTTTTCACGATTATCTTATGGTGAAAAACATTATCCTTTCTTTCAATGCGCACTTATATTATAATAAAGCTTGGTTAGAGAGGATGGATTCTATGCCTGATTTTATTGTAACACCTTTTGCATTCGAGGATTTGGCAAAAGTTAAAGCGCATGGCGCAGATAGTGTTTTGATTGGTACACCATTTTTTTCTGTTCGCTGCGTATATGCTTTTGCAGTGGAGGAATTACAAGCAATAAAGAAAGAATGTGAACGGCTTTCCTTACGCATGTATGTGGCCGTAAATCGCTTTTTTGTGGAAGAAGAATTACCGGCGTTACGTCAGCATTTACATTTATTGAAAGAATTAGATGTGGATGGTATTTATTATGGCGATGAGTGTGTATTGTTAGAGGCAGAACATTTTGACTTAAAGAAAAAGCTTATTTACAATCCGGATACGTTAATTACAAATCACAGTGATGTGCAATATTATTTAGATGAAGGTATTCAGATGGTTACTATTTCTAAGGAAATTACCTTGCAGGAAATGTGTGAAATTGGTCGGCTTACTGATGGTGAATGTGAGGTTATTCTCCATGGTCGTTTGAATATGATGCATAGCAAACGTAATTTATTAAGCAGTTATATGTCTTTTATAGGAAAAAATGAGCAAGTACGCAATAACTATGACTTATATTTGATGGAAGAAAATCGTGAGGAACATATGCCCATTGTGGAAGATGAAACGGGTACGCATGTATTCACCGGTTTTACGCTTGCGAGCTTTGAAGAAATTCAGGAGCTGTTAAATAGTGGAATTCGTCATTTTCGCATTGACGGCATGTTTCATGATATCGCTTATGTGTTAGAAGCATTGGATCTTTATCATGCCATTCTGAATAAGGAAAAAGACGCAACAGCGGTTTTTGCTGCTTATGCAAAGAAGTATGAGAAGGACCATGTGACACACGGTTTTTATTATACCAAGACGAGCAAGGTCAAAGAGGGCTAAAAACGTCATAAGAATAAGATATAGGGCATCTCAATTCATTGGTTTATTGAGATGCTTTTTTTGTGTATTTTGACATAAAAACGGTCATTTTTTACATTCAGTTTTGTGTTTGTTGTTATTCATTTGTTATTTTTATATAATTCTCATGATAAAGAAAGGTGAGAATGTTTATGAAATTACAAATGAAGAAAGTAGTTGCCGGGCTTTTGTGTTGTACATGTTCCATTACAACGGTGTTAAGCGATTTTACGATTGCAAATGCAATGCAAAAGGCTACCGGATTATCATCTGATCATCAATTGGCAATGAAACAGATGAGCAAGAAAGTTGTTTCTGCCATGGAAGTTGTATCAGATTATGTTGAAAAAGAAAGCTTGGATGAGCAAGTCATCCTGTCAACCAAACCTTTACAGTCGGTCAAGACAGCAGGTGACTTTATCATGTCTGGAAGTACGTTAGTGAAATATCAGGGAAATGCTGCTGCGGTGGTCATACCGGAAAACGTTACAGAGATAGGATATGAAGCTTTTAAAGATTGTATAACCTTACAAGAAATCAGTTTCCCATCAAGATTACGAAGTATTGATTATGGGGCGTTTATGGGGTGTGTAAACTTAAAGAAAGTTGATTTGCCTGATTGTCTTCGATACTTAGGTTCAAATGCGGATTCAGGTGTATTTGAAGGTTGTACATCATTACATGAAGTACATCTTCCAATAGAACTAAACACTTTAGGTGCAAATACTTTTAAAGGATGTACCTCTTTAACAACAATTCAAGTACCGAAAGATATAGAAACGGTTGGTGTTAGTAATTTTGAAGGTTCGGGATTAAGAAACGTGATTTTTGCTGATAATATTAAAAAAATTCCCGCTTGGTTATTTAATGATTGTAATACATTAACAAGTATTGAAATTCCTGAAACAGTAATTGAAATCGGTTATGAAACATTCCGAGATTGTAAAAATTTAACAGATATTACGTTTTCAAATAAGTTAAGAACAATTGAAGCAGGTGCTTTTCGAGGCTGTAGCAATTTGAAAAAAATAACATTGCCAAATTCGTTAGTGGAATTAGGTTCAAATGCGGATTCAGGTGTATTTGAAGATTGCATATCGTTAGAAGATATTACATTATCTGATAATTTAAAGGTTTTAGGTGCTAAAACATTTTATGGTTGTACGGCACTTACAGATATTGTAATTCCTAAGACTTTAGAAGAAGCTCATCCTTATATATTCACAAATTCCGATGTGCAAACCGTGACATTGGAAGAAGGTATGCCGAAAGTCCCGGGTTTCTTATTCTGTGGTTTTGCCACATTAGAAAGTATCGTATTGCCGGAATCAATTACGGAAATAGAACTTTCCGCTTTTGAAGGCTGTGAAATGCTGTCAGATATATCGTTATCATCAAACTTAACGACGATTCATCAGGGAGCTTTTAAAGATTGTGTCAGCCTTATCCATATTGCACTTCCCGAATCATTAACCGTTTTGGGAGATTCATCAGGTGGCGGCGTATTCGAAGGCTGTTATGCATTGGAGGAATTGAGATTACCGAAAGGTTTAAAGGAACTTGGTAATCATACATTTACCGGTTGTGAAGCATTAAAGGATATCACGATTCCTAAAACACTGGTTTCTTCAGGTGTGTATGCTTTTCAAGATTCAGGAATTAAAACCGTGACATTAGAAGAAGGTATGCCGAAAGTTCCCGGTTTCTTATTTTCCGGTTTTGCTACATTAGAAAGTATCGTATTGCCGGAATCAATTACGGAAATAGAACTTTCCGCTTTTGAAGGCTGTGAAATGCTGTCAGATATATCGTTATCATCAAACTTAACGACGATTCATCAGGGAGCTTTTAAAGATTGTGTCAGCCTTATCCATATTGCACTTCCCGAATCATTAACCGTGTTGGGAGATTCATCAGGTGACGGCGTATTCGAAGGCTGTTATGCATTGGAGGAATTGAGATTACCGAAAGGTTTAAAGGAACTTGGTAATCATACATTTACCGGTTGTGAAGCATTAAAGGATATCACGATTCCTAAAACACTGGTTTCTTCAGGTGTGTATGCTTTTCAAGATTCAGGAATTAAAACCGTGACATTAGAAGAAGGTATGCCGAAAGTTCCCGGTTTCTTATTTTCCGGTTTTGCTACATTAGAAAGTATCGTATTGCCGGAATCAATCACGGAAATAGAACTTTCCGCTTTTACGGACTGCATCAATTTACAAACAATCACATTACCAAAGAATCTAAATGCAATTGGAGAAAATGCATTTCACAATTGTAATAGTCTTGAAAAAGTAGTTTTACCTGACAATATCAATGAAATAAGTTATTTTTCATTTGATGATGTGGAACTATGGGCAATGCCAAATACGATCACAGAAGCTTCCTTGCTTCGTGAAGGAATTCCCCATCATGTGTATGATGTGCCGATTCCTGTAGACAGCATTCAGCTAAATACAACGGACAAGACGATGATTTCGGGAACAACGTATGATCTTTTTGCGACCATTGCGCCTTCTAATGCTACCAATAAGGAGCTAATATGGACTTCCAGTAATACTGCAGTGGTCACTGTATCGGCAAGTGGAAGAGTAACGGCAAGAGGAAATGGCACAGCAATCATTACCGCAACCGCCAAAGATGGTTCCAAGAAAGCAGCACGATGTACGATTACCGTAAAAACACCGGTAAGTGCTGTAAAATTAAATGTGACAAGTAAGGCAATGAAACCTAAAGATGTATATTATTTATCTGCAAC